>NZ_JBHYJD010000031.1:0-129752 GCF_042740555.1 Nonomuraea sp. NPDC059007
AGCCGGGACTATGTCGCCCGGCTACCGGAACCGCGTCCTGGAACTGTCACACAGGAACCGGAACCAATGTGTCCACCATCTACCGGAACTGCACAAACGCCGGACCGGTGCCGAAGAGCAACCGCCGGACAACCAACGGCCGATCTCGGCCCTCGCAGGAGGCCACGAGAATCGAAAAACCCCAAGTCAGACGCGGTCTTTGGTGGTAGGGCGCCCGGGGCTCGAACCCAGAACCTACGGTTTAAAGTCCACAGCTGCGTTGCCCCGTGTGTGCGCCTAATCGCCCGTCCTCGTGACGGTCTCGCCATCGCCATCTCTGTCAGGTTCTGCCGCAGGCTATTGCTTTGTGTCGCCTCGCCCGGATGCCCGCCGGGTCCTTCTATATGGGCCGGAGGTGGCGGAATTTGCTGATCCTTGCCCGAGAGGGCTGTCCGATTTCTGGTCTGGTGGCAGGTATTTAGATTAGTGACGGGAGATTTTCCGTTGATCGTCGGGGCCGGCAAGGGTGTGTCAATTTCGGGTGGGGGGGTGGTGGTCGTTGGATTCCGGAACGGGGGTCGGATTGGGCTTGACCGATGCCGTGCAGGTGGGCGTCGATACATCCCCGCCCGACATGGCCATGCCGTATTCCCGGTGTTGGTCGCGGGGCGTGCTCGCCTGACCGGCATCCGGAGTGTGACTGCGCGCTGCCGGGCTCGCGGGCGGGAGAAGACATCGCATCGCAGGATGAGGGGAGAAAGTGATGGCTGACGGCACCACGTACAAGCGGTGCTCCTGCACGGGAGCCGACGGCAAGGCGCTGGGACAGAAATGCCCCAAGCTACGGCGTCCCGGTGGGGGCTGGAGTAACCGGCACGGCATCTGGAGTTACCAGATCGAGCTTCCGGCCACGGTGGAGGGGAAGCGCCGGGGTCCGCTGCGTCGTAGCGGCTTCGCCTCGCAGGACGCCGCTGGCGACCAGTTGGGGAAGGTGCGCGAGTTGCTGGCGCTGGCCGATCCGGGCGAGGTTGTGACCCGTAATCAGATCGCTGATCTGATCAAGAGGACGCTGGCCGAGACCGAAGCTCTGCCCAGCGTCGAGGTGGTGCGCCGCAAGGTGCGCACCCGCCAGGACCTGACCCAGGAGGTGACGGTCGAGCAGTGGCTGGAGGAGTTCCTCAAGCGCAAGCGGAAGATCGAAGAAACGACCCGGCGCTCCTACGAGGGCCACATCCGGCTGTATCTGACCCCCTACCTGGGTCATATCCGGCTGGATCAGCTCAGGGTCGGGGACGTGGCGGGGATGTTCGAGCAGATCGAGGAGTTCAACGACGTCATCGCCGAGCGCCGCGCCAGCGCTGACCGTGAGGTGCGGGCCAGCGTCAAGTATCGGCGGGCGGTCAGCATGGCCACCATGCACAGCATCCGGGCGACACTCCGGCATGCGCTGAACGTGGCCATCCGCCAGGACCGGCTGATCGACTTCAACCCCGCGGCGGTGCTGGAGATGCCGGCCAAGACCCGGCCCAGGCCACTGGTGTGGACCCGGGAGCGGGTCGAGGAATGGCATCAGGACTTCCGCGCCTACCGCAGCGCGGAGAAAGCGCGCCGGGGAGGGCGGCGAGTGGATCCGATCGACGCCTACATCCGGGTGCCGCGCCCATCGGCGGTGATGGTATGGACACCGGAGCAGACCCGGCTGTTTCTGGAAGAGGCCGGTCGGCATCCGTTGTTCGCCTTGTATCGGCTGATCACGCTTCGCGGGCTGCGGCGGGGCGAGGCATGCGGGCTGCGCTGGAAAGACATCGACCTGGATACCGGAGCCGCGAGCATCTCCTGGCAGCTGGTGCAGCTGGCCGGGCGCATCCACGAGGGCAAGCCCAAGACCGACGCCTCCATGCGCACCATCGCCCTGGACGCCGAAACGATCACGATCCTGCGCGCGCACCAGCGGCGTCAACGCGAACAACAACTCGCAGCAGGGGAGACATGGAGGGGGACCGGGTTCGTGTTCACCCAGTCCGATGGGGATCGGCTGCATCCGCAGCATGTGTCCGACCAGTTCCTGTGGCTGGCCTACCTGGCGGGACTACCACCGATCCGGCTCCATGACCTCCGGCATGGGGCTGCGTCGTTGATGCTGGCCGCGGGTGTGGAGATCAAGGTGGTCCAGGAAACTTTGGGGCATACCTCCAGCGCGTTCACCGCCGACACCTACACCTCGGTCTTTCCCCAGGTAGCGATGGCGGCGGCGGAGAAGACCGCAGCGCTGTTGCTGGGCGACGACGAGGAGTACGGCACACTGCGGCATCTGCGCGCATAGCCAAGAGTGCCTGACAGGGTCACAGGACGGCTTCGTCCCGCCGGAAACGCGGCGGACGGGGCCGTCCGCCGTATCGCGGGAACCGGTGAGTGCGGTGTCGGACGGCATGGTGATCATGGTGTGTACGGGGTTGGTACGGGCGAGCACGGTTGGAGCACGGAACGGCTAGAACTATGTTCCGCCCAGACGGCCAAGCGCATGTTTCAGCAGGTCAACGGCATGATCTAAGCGCGCCCTGCAGGATTCGAACCTGCGACCGTCGGATTAGAAGTCCGATGCTCTATCCAGCTGAGCTAAGGGCGCTCCCGCCTTATTGTGCATGATCCGGCGAGTTGTCACGCACTCGATTTGACCGTGTCACTCGGTCAGTCCGATCACCGCCCACATGAACAGCGTGCCCGCCAGCGTAGCCGTCAGGGTCAGGCCGGTGGATCGGCGGGGGGTGTGGGCTTCGGGGAGGATGTGGGAGGTGGCCAGGTACAGGAGGAAGCCGGCGAACAGACCCAGGTACGCGCCCAGCAGGCATTGGGGGATGGTGAGGAGGGTGGTCAGGGTGGCGCCGGCTATGGGGGCTATGGCATCCAGGGTGAGGAGGATGATGGCGCGGCGGCGGGCGTTGCCGTACAGGGTGGTGAGTGTGTAGGTGTTGAAGCCGTCGGTGAAGTCGTGTGCGATGACGCCTATGGCGACCGCCACGGCGAGGGCGGTGTCGGTTTGGAAGGCGGCGCCTATCGCGGCGCCGTCCAGGAAGCTGTGGATGACCAAGGCGCTGCCTGCTGCCAGGCCCATGCCGGCGTGGGCATGGCGGTGGGCGGCGTAGTCGCCTTCGTGCGTGTCGTGCATGGCCACGGCGCGTTCCACGATGTGGACGGCCAGGAAGCCGGCGGCGAAGGTGAGCATGGGCAGGGGGACGCCGTGCAGGGTCATGGTGTCCAGGGCGAGGGCCTCTGGTAGGAGGTCGAAGGCGACGACGCCGAGCATGACGCCGGCGGCGGCGCCCAGGACGAGGTTGCGGCGTTCGCGGACGCGGTGTGCGACCAGGCCGCCCAGGAGCGTCATCAGGAACGCCACTACGGACAGCAGGATCGGCATAAGGGCCACGCTATGGGCAGGCGGCGCCGGGGCGGTGGTCCGACACAAAAAGCCAGGCGGGATCGGTCTAAAGGGGTCTAAGATGCCGTTGCATGGTCGCGACGCTCCTGCATGAGACACCGCTGCGGGGCGGGGACGTGACGGACGGGGTGGTTCGGGTCGGGGATACGGTCCGCCGTCCGAAAAGCTCGTCCACGCCCGCCGTGCACGCCCTTTTGCGGCACCTTGAGGCCTCGGGGTTCGCCGGGGCGCCTCGGGTGGTGGGGTTCGATGAGTTCGATCGCGAGGTCATCACCTTCATTCCGGGTAGTTGCGGGCTTACCGTGCACAACGTGGCCGAGGATGGGTTGCGGAGTCTCGCGGAGCTGTTGCGGGGGTTTCATGACGCCACCGAAGGGTTCTCCGCCCAGGGGTGGGTCGAGGGGTCCAATGATGACAGGGCGCCGGAAGTCATCGGACACTGTGACTTACGGCCGGAGAACACGATTTTTCATCGTGGCAGCGCCGTCGCGCTGATCGACTTCGACCAGGCCAGGCCCACGACGCGCCTGTTCGACGTGGTCACCACGCTGCGCCACTGGGCGCCCATCGCCGATCCGCTCGACCGCCATCCGCTCCTGCGGGGCGTGGACGTGGGTGCTCGGCTGCGTCTTTTCTGCGACGCGTACGGCCTGCCGCCCCGAGACCGGCGCCGCCTGCTCGACCTGGCCAGGCTCCGCTTCCACCGCAGCTACGACGTGATGCGGAAGCGGGCGGACCAGGGCGGCGCCTGGGCGGCGATGTGGGCCGGCGGCGCCGGTGAGCGCATCCGCCGGGCGGCCGCCTGGCTCGATGTGCACGAAGATGAACTTCATGCACATCTGGTCTAGGTCCGCCGGTATCGCGCTCGGTGTCGCGCTTGACGCCGTGTTCGCGGATCCGCGCCGCGGACATCCCGTCGCGTTGTTCGGCCGGGCGGCCGCCGCTCTGGAGAAGCGCCTGTACGGCGACGCCCGCCCGAACGGCGTCGCCCACGTCGCCCTGTGCGTGGGCGCGGCGGCAGGCGTCGGCATCCTGGCCGAACGCGTACGCCACCCGCTGGCTCGCACCGCGCTCACCGCGGCGGCGACCTGGGCGGTGCTCGGCGGTACGACGCTGGCCCGCGAAGGCGCCCACATGGCCGGCGCCCTGGAGGACAAGGACGTCGAGCGGGCCAGGCGCCGCCTGCCGCACCTGTGCGGGCGCGACCCGTCGGAGCTGGAGGAGCCGGAGCTGGCCAGGGCGACGGTGGAGTCGCTGGCCGAGAACACCTCGGACGCCGTGGTGGCGCCGTTGTTCTGGGGTGCGGTGGCGGGGATTCCCGGATTGCTGGCCTATCGGGCGATCAACACCTTGGATGCGATGATCGGGCATCGTTCGCCCAGGTACGAGCGGTTCGGCTGGGCGGCGGCGCGGCTGGATGACGTGGCCAACTACGTTCCGGCGCGGGTGACCGGGCTGATCACCGTGGCGGTGGGGCCGGATCGGGCGGGGGCGCTGGCCGTACTGAAGAAGGATGGGCATCGGCACCCGAGCCCGAACGCGGGACGGTGCGAGGCGGCCTTCGCCGGCGCGCTCGGGGTGACGCTCGGCGGCACCAACGTGTACGGCGGGCGGACGGAACACCGTCCGACCATGGGCGACGGCCGCGCGCCCGAGGTCGGGGACATCGGGCGCGCGGTCCGGCTGACCAGGGCGGTGAGCTTCACGGCCGCCGGGCTGGCGGTGCTGGCGGCTATGCGTCCCTGGCCTCGTCGAGGACCTTCTTGGCGTCCCGCTCGAAGGACGCCCGCGCGCCCAGCGTGATCAGCCCGCCGAGGACCATGGGCACGATCAGCACGTACATGCCGCCGACCAGGGAGCCGAGCCGGTCGGAGAAGATGCCCACGATCAGCGAGCCGAACGCGCCGCCCGCGGTCGTGAACACCTGAAGGACGGCGAAGCCGAGCCCGCGCGAGCCCGCTCCGACCACGTCGGCCAGGCAGGCGGTCATGTTCGGGATGGCGATCGACATGAGCGAGCAGGACAGCAGGGTGAGCGCGGCCATGGCGAGCAGGGAGTTCATGGAGAGGGCGGCGGCGAGCACCGCGGCGCCGATCGTGATCCCGCCGCCGCCGGCCAGCAGCCGCCCGCCCTTGACGGTGCCGTGCCACTTGCGCCCGAGCCACGCGCCGACCAGGGTGCCGACGAGCGTGCCGGCGACCGTGATCAGGCCGCTGTAGGAGCCGGCGGTGGCCGGGGTGGCGCCGAACGCGCGCACCATCAGCGTGGGCAGCCAGAAGAAGATCCCGGCCAGGCCGAGCGTGAGCAGGGCCAGGCCGACGCAGACGAACATCAGCGTCGGATTGCGCAGCACGAGACGGAACTGCGGCCAGAACGGCTGCTTTGGCGCCTTAGCCGAAGAAGCCGGAGAAGCCGGAGAAGCCGGAGAAGCCGGGGTGGTTCCGCCCGCGACCAGCCGGTCCAGTTCGCCGCGTTTGGGCTCACGCAGCATCCAGCACAGGATCGCGGTGAGCACGCCCGGGATGACCATGACGAGGAAGGCGTTGCGCCAGCCCATGGCCTGGCCGAGGACGCCGCCGAGCAGGGTTCCGATGCCGCCGAGGTAGGTGGTGACGCGCGTGAGCCCGTACGCCTTGGCGCGGGAGAGCGGCGGATACCAGTCGGCGAGCAGGCTGCCGGCGGCGGGGTTGTCGATGTTCTCCGCGGCGGCCAGGAAGACGCGCATCAGGTAGAACATGGCGAATCCGGTCGCGAGGCCGGAGCCGAGGGTGGCGATCGCCCAGCAGAAGACGACGATGGCGAGGATGCGGGTGCGGTTGTAGCGGTCGGCGAAGTACCCGGCGGGCAGGGCCACCACCGCGGCGGCGAGGGCGGCGGCCGTGGGGATGGATCCGGCGGCGGTGTCGGAGAAGCCCCATTCCGCCTGGACCAGAGGGAGGACGCCCGACAGCAGGTTGTACTCGATGCGGTCGACCAGGCCGACGATGAACAGGACGACGAGCGGCGTCCAGCCGTACGGCGCGCGGTCCTGTGCGTTGATCACACCGGTTCGTGGTGATCCGAACGTCCCGACCATGCGGCACCTCTCTTAGAGCGACGTTCTAGGAGATTGTTCTAGAAGGGCAGTGCGCTGTAAATGGGGCACGTGTGAAAAAATGCCGCGGTGAAGGGTGCGTTGCTGGTGGCGGGGACGACGTCGGACGCGGGCAAGAGCGTGGTGACCGCCGGCATCTGCCGGTGGCTGGTCCGCCAGGGTGTGAAGGTGGCGCCGTTCAAGGCGCAGAACATGTCCCTGAACTCCTTCGTCACCGCCGGGGGCGCCGAGATCGGGCGGGCGCAGGAGGTGCAGGCGAGGGCGGCGCGGCTGGAGCCCGTCGCGGACATGAACCCCATCCTGCTCAAGCCGGGCAGCGACCGGCGCAGCCAGGTGGTCCTCATGGGCCGGCCCCTGACGGACGTGGACGCGCTGGAGTACGGGGCGCTCAAGGACATGCTGCGGGAGAAGGCCCTGGAGTCGCTGGAACGGCTGCGCGCCGCCCACGACGTGGTGATCTGCGAAGGGGCGGGCAGCCCTGCCGAGATCAACCTGCGGGCCGGTGACATCGCGAACATGGGCCTGGCCAGGGCGGCGGGGCTGCCGGTCGTGGTGGTGGGCGACATCGACCGGGGCGGGGTGTTCGCCGCCTTCTACGGGACGGTGGCGCTGCTGGACGCCGCCGACCAAGCCCATATTTCCGGATTTATCGTCAATAAGTTCCGCGGAGCGGTCGAACTCCTGCAACCCGGACTGGACACCCTCCACACGCTGACCGGGCGCCCCGTCTACGGCGTGCTGCCCTGGCTCGACGGGCTCTGGCTCGACGTCGAGGACTCCCTGGCCCTGGACAACCGCCGCGTCGTCACCCGCGGCCCGTACGGCAGGCAGACCCTGCGCGTGGCCGTGGTCCGGCTGCCCCGGATCTCCAACTTCACCGACCTGGACGCCCTGGCCGCCGAACCCGGCGTGGTCGTCCGCTTCGTCACCGACCCCGCCGAACTGGACGACGCCGACCTCGTGGTGCTGCCCGGCTCCCGCGCCACGGTCTCCGACCTCGCCTGGCTGCGGGAGAACGGGCTGGCGCGTGCCGTACAGGAGAGAAAGGGGCCGGTGCTGGGCATCTGCGGCGGCTTCCAGATGCTCGCCCGCGACATCCACGACGGCGTGGAGTCCGGCGCCGGCCACGTGAAGGGGCTCGGGCTACTTCCGGCGACCGTGACGTTCCGGGCGGAGAAGACGCTCGCCCGCCCCACCGGCGAGGCCTACGGCCAGCCCGTGCGCGCCTACGAGATCCACCACGGCGTGGCCGCCGTCGAGGGCGGCGAGCCGTTCCTGGACGGCTGCCGCGTCGGCGACGTCTGGGGCACCACCTGGCACGGCGCCCTGGAGAACGACGGCTTCCGCCGCGCCTTCCTCGCGGACGTGGCCGCGCGCGCCGGGCGGGCCTTCGCCCCGGACCCCGGCGTCAGCTTCGCCGCGCTGCGCGAGGAGCGCCTGGACGCGCTGGGCGACCTGGTCGAACAACATCTGGACGTCGGCGCGATGATGCGCCTCATCGAGCACGGTCCGATCGACGCTCCGCTTCTGCCTCCGGGAGGTGCCAGGCGTCCCGCGACGCCAGGTGGAGGATGAGGGCGGCGATGTTCCAGGCGTCGTCCTCGCCCCGGTGGTGCCGGCCTTCGAGCGGGAGCCCCGCGATGGTCAGCGCCTGGGCCATGCCGGGGCGTTTGCGCAGCCCGTGGGCGGCGGTGAAGGGCAGCTTGGCGTTGGTGTGGTTGCGGGAGAAGGGGTAGCGGGCGCCGGTGGCGGCGCACTGACGGGTGAACTGCTTGCGGTCGTAGTCGCCCCAGCTCGCCCAGGGACGCGAGCCCGCCCGGTGGTCGGCGGCCAGGACACGGCAGGCCTCGGCGAACGGCACGCCCCGCCCGACCTCGTCCTCGGTCAGGCCGGTCAGTTCCGTGCAGAACGGGCTGACGGTGGAGCGGGCGGGCTTCACCACGATGCCGTGCCTGCTCACGCGCTCGCCGGCCGCCAGGTCCACGACGGTCAGGCCGATCTCGATGATCTCGCTGACCATGCCCGGCGGCGGGGAGCCGGGCCAGCAGGTGGCCTCGACGTCCACGACGTTAAGGAGCAGGACGTTCAGGAAACGGTCCATGGCAGGCCAGCGTACGAGCCCTCCTACGGCTGGCGCACCTGATATCCGGTGGCGCGGAAGTGGAAGGAGGCCCACGAACGGTAGGGGCGCCACGAGTCGGCGATCTTCCGGTAGGCGGCGGGCGGGGCGTCCTCCGGCAGGCCGTACGCCTCGCGCAGGATCGCGAACAACCGGGGCTCGTCACCGGGGAAGGCGTCCGGTGCGCCCGCGCCGCGGATCAGGATGAGCCCGGCGGTGAACGGCCCGACGCCGGGCAGCCCGCGCAGTTCCGCGAGCGCCTCGGACGGCGGCAGGCCGCGCAGGTGCTCGGTGGTGAGGACGCCGTCGAGCGCGGCCCTGGCCAGGTCGTGGATCCACTCCTCCTTGCGTGCGGGCAGGCCGAGCCCGCCCGCCTCCACCAGGGAGATCGGGGGAGGGAAGGCCACGAAGGGGTGGCCGTCGACGTCGAGCGTGGCGCCGTACCGTTCGGCGATGCGCTGTTTGACGCGCGCGGCGATGTGCATCGAGGAGCGCTGCACGATCACCGCCCAGCACGCCGCCTCCCAGGGGCTCCAGAAGCACACCGGCCGCAGTCCGGGGCGCAGGCGCAGGACGTCGCCGAGTACCGGGTCGGCGGCGGCCAGCGCGGCGAAGCCGGTGCCGTCGACGTCGAGGGAGAGGATGCGGGCGATCTCGGCGCGGATCGCCGGGCCGGCCGGGCGGCTGGTCCGCACGGAGACGCCGCCGGGCGCCGCGCGCACGCTCACGCCGATGGGCCGCCAGTCGGACTCCGCGTTGTAGGCGAAGCGCAGGGCCGTGCCGTCGCTGGGCGCGAGCGTGCTGGTGGCGGGCCAGTCCTCGACGAAGCGCAGGGACTCGGCGAAGTCGAAGGGACCCTCGGCGGCGAGGGTGAAGCCGTGCGTGCTCATACGGACATGGTAGTAAGCTCCCTGAATTGGGATTTCACCAGCAGGGAATGAGGAATTGTTGATGGACGGTGACCGGGAATTCGTGCAAAAGGAGCTGCAGCGGCTCCGTGACAGTATCGACAATCTCGACGCCGCCCTGGTGCACCTGCTCGCGGAGCGGTTCAAATGCACGCAGGAAGTCGGGAAACTGAAGGCGGAATACAGCCTGCCGCCCGCCGATCCCGAGCGCGAGAAGCGGCAGATTACCCGGCTGCGCAGCCTGGCGGAACAATCGAAACTCGACCCGGTATTCGCGGAGCGCTTTCTTAATTTCATCATCGCCGAAGTCGTGCGCCACCACGAGCTGATCGCGAACAACCGGGCCCGCAGGTCCTAGCCGGCCACCTTCTGGGCGGCGATCCAGTCGTCGATGCTCTCCCATTGGTCGTAGAGCCAGCGGATACGTTCCTCGCGTTCGCGCGGGATCTCCGCGGCCGGTACCCGCCACCACTGGGCGGTGATCTTCGCCTCCAGGGGGAGCCGGCGCCAGATGTCGCCGACGGTGACGAGGTCGTCGAGGCCGGTGTGGGCGACGAAGATGACGTCGGCCGACGGGCAGGCCTCGATGGCGGCGATCGCCCCGCCCGGCCGGGGCGGCAGCAGGTGGTCGAGGCCGCGCGCCCGCTCGGCCTCGGCCGCCAGGCCCTTCTCCTCCAGGCGGCGGATGGCCAGGCGCCGGCGGCGCGGGGTGAAGTTGCCGCCTTCGGGGAAGATGACCAGGGCGTCGTGGTCCTCCATCGTCGAGGACAGGCGGGTGATCTCGTCCAGGATGCCGCTCTCGGTCACCCGGCGTGGGACGAAGGCGTTGGGCAGGCGGTTGACGAGGACGTCCAGCGAGGGGTCGTACTGCAGGGCCGCCTTCATGACGATGCGCGGCTTGCGCCGGTACAGCGCCAGCAGGTGGTGGACCAGCAGGAAGCTGTCGCCGGGGCCCGCGTGGCGCGAGAGCACGATGACCGGGCGGGTCAGCCGGGCGGCCTGTTCCTGTTCGGTCAGCGGGGGTTCGGCGATGGTGACGGTCAGGCGGAAGACACGTTCGGCGGTGCCGTACACGCGGGCGAGGAACCATTTGATCAGCGCGTAGTGGCGCGTCTGGAACTCGTCCCTGCGCAGCCGCCCGCCGAAGCCCGCGGCGACCCACAGCGCGAAGCAGGCCAGCAGCGCGCCGCACTCCAGCACCAGCCACGCCGCCGCGAACCAGATGAGCCGCACCCCGCGCCGCTGCGGCGGCGGCAGGCGCAGCGAGGCCACCGCCACCACCACCAGCCAGAACGGCAGCGTGACGACCACCACGACGGTCAGCACGATGACCAGGGGTGCGAGGATGAGGCGCCGCAGAATGCGTGGGGGCACGTCCTCATCCTCCCCTTGAAGCCAAATATCGGGAAGAAGCCTTGTAAGCGCGCTCGACATAAGCAGAAATCAGCGAAGCGTCCCGATAGCGGAGCGGAGAGACCGGCTCCGGCGCGCCCGCCGGCAGCACGTGCACCTCCACGCCCGGCGGCAGGTTCGCCATCTCCTCGGCGAACCGGTGCCGGCGCGCGATCTCGAAGGCCACCATCCCCACCTCCCACGGCCGCGTCGGCGCGCTGAGCGGGCGCTCGATCCGTCCGACATGAAGCACGAAAACCCGGCTGGCCCCCAGATGTACGGCCCGCCCGACCGGAATGCTGTGCACGAGCCCCCCGTCGAAGAAGTGCTCACCGCCCACGTCCACCGGCGGCAGCAATCCGGGCACGGAGCACGAGGCGAGCACCGCGTCCACCAGCGGCCCGCCGGTGAACCAGTGCGCCGCCGCCCGCTCCACCGAGGCCGCCACGCACTGGAACGGCACCGCCAGCTCCTCGATCCGCTCCACCCCGAGCGTGGCCGCCAGCATCCGCCGCAGCGGCCCGGCCGGATGCAGGTGGGTGCCGGTCCTGGCCAGGGTGGACAGCCGCGAGACCCATGAGCCGGCGAAAGCCGTACGGACCACGTCGGACGACCACAGGGTGGTCAGCCGTTCGACCGCGCGGTCGGGGTCGGCGGCCAGCACCGCGCCGTTGATCGCGCCGATCGAGGTGCCGAGCACCACGTCGGCGCGCACGCCCGCCTCGTCGAGCGCCCTGAGCATGCCCACCTCGTGAGCGCCGAGCAGCCCGCCGCCGCCGAGCACGAATGCCGTCTCCACGAAGGCAACATTATTGCCGGAAGACGGAAACCAAGCAGACTCCGCGACTGCCGGACTCGTGTGATGACGACGGGCCGGTGGCGGAGGAGCATCCGGGACATGACAGCAGTCGTGGAGGCCGAAGGGCTGACGAAGTACTACCGGGCGCGCCGCGGCCTGGAGGACCTGACGCTGGAGATCCGTCCCGGCGAGGTCTTCGGCTACCTGGGCCCGAACGGAGCAGGGAAGACGACCACCCTCCGCCTGCTCCTCGACGTGATCCGGCCGACCAGGGGCACGGTCCGGGTCCTCGGGCACGGCACCCGCGAGCCCGCCGCCCGCGCCAGGATCGGGTACCTGCCCGGCGAACTGGTCCTGGAGGGCCGCGAGAAGGCCCGCGACTACCTGCGCTTCCTGGGCAGGGTCCGCGGCGGCGTACCGCCCAAGCGGATCGAGGAACTGGCCGAGCGGCTCGACGCGGACCTGTCGGTGCCGATGCGCAAGCTCTCCAAGGGCAACAAGCAGAAGGTCGGGCTCATCCAGGCGTTCATGCACGAACCGGAGTTCCTGATCCTGGACGAGCCGACCAGCGGCCTCGACCCGCTGCTGCAGCGGGAGTTCCTGTCGATGGTGCGCGAGGTGCGCGTGTCGGGGCGGACCGTGCTCATGTCCTCGCACGTGCTGGCCGAGGTGGAGCAGGTCTCCGACCGGGTCGGCATCGTACGGGAGGGCCGCCTGGTCGCGGTGGAAGACGTCTCGGCGCTGCGGGAGAAGGCGGTACGCCGGGTGGAGCTGCACTTCGACGCGCCGGTGCCGCCCGAGGCGTTCGCCGGCCTGCCGGGTGTGCGGGAGCTCAGCATCCGCGGCGCCGCGGTGGCCTGCACGATCGACGGCCGCCCCGACGCGCTGATCAAGGCCGCCGCGCGCTTCACCGTCGTGCACCTCGTCAGCTCGGAACCCGACCTCGAAGAGATCTTCCTGACCTACTACAGCGAGGCATCATGATCGCCAAGGCCCTGGGCGAGTACCGCAGGTCGCTCATCGGCTGGTCGGTGGGCATCAGCCTGTTCCTGACCATGTACGTCAGCGTCTACGCCGGCATGCGCGAGGACCCCGAGATCCTCAGCAGGCAGGCGCTGGCCAAGTCGCCCGGCGCGCTGCGCGACATCATGGGCGGCATGGAGGACATCGCCTCCGCCTCCGGCTACCTCCAGACCGTCGTCTACCAGTTGCTCGTCCCGATCATGTTCATCGTGTGCGCGATGGTCCTCGGCAACCGGGCCCTCGCCCAGCCCGAGGAGTCCGGCACGCTGGAGCTGACGATCACGCTGCCCGTCGACCGCAAACGGCTGCTGCTGGAGCGCTACGCCGCGATGATCGCGGCGCTCTTCGTGATCGCCGCGATCACCTTCGCGGTCCTGGTGGCCGTCGCCCAGTCGATCGACCTGGGCGTCGGCGTGGACCGCATCCTCGCCGCCCACACCGGAGTCTTCCTGCTCGCCGTGTTCTTCGGCACGGTCACGGTGACCGTGGGCGCGGTGACCGGCCGCAAGGCCCCGGCCATGGCCGCCGTCGGCGTCTGGGCGGTCGCCGGCTACATGGTCGTGACCGTCGGCAGGAACGTCGAGGCGATCTCCTGGCTCAAGTGGCTCTCGCCGTTCCACTACTACGCCGAGGGCCGGCCCGTCTACCAGGGGCTGCCCGCATGGGACTACGTTGTGCTGGCGGGGGCGGCGGTCGTGCTGGCGCTCACCGCGGTCCTCGCCTTCGACCGGCGCGACGTAGGAGTCTGACGGGCAGATGGACGAGCCGCTGCGGCGTCTCGTGGCCGAGCACGCCGCCGCGGGGCGGCTGCCGGGCCGCGCGGCCGTCGAGGAGTGCCGCGCGATAGGCGAGAGCGCCGCCGTGCGCGGCGTCCCGCTGCGCGTGCTGGTGGACGACGCACTGGCCGCTGCCGACGGTACGGCGCCGCCCGCGCTGCGCCGGCTGGTGGCCGCGCTGATGGAGGGCTACGAGGCGGCCCAGCACGCCGCGCTGCGCAGCGAGGAAACGGCCCGCAAGGAGTTCGTGGACGACCTGCTCCAGGGCCGCGCGGAGCGCCTGGCCGAGCGGGCCGAGCACTTCGGGCTGCGCCTGGCCGAGTCGTACGTGGTGGCCGTGGCCAGCGGCATGAAGGACGGCGACCAGGACCGGATCGAACGCGACCTGGTCGCCAGGTTCGGCTCGCACAACATCCTCGTGGCCGCGCGCGAGTCCCTGCTGGTGTGCGTGTCACCGGCGACGCTCCCGGCCGCGGTGGGGAGTTCACCCACCACGTGCGGGCCAGGTTCGCGCCCGGCTGGCGGGTCGCGGTCGGGCGGGCACAGCGCGGTCCCGGCGGCGTCGTCACCTCCTTCAGGGAGGCCGAGCGGGCGCTGGAGCTGGCGGGCCGCCTCGGCCTGGCCGCCCCGGTGGTCAAGGCCGCCGACCTGCTGGTCTTCCCGGTGCTCCTGCGCGACAGGGCCGCCATCGAGGACCTGGTCAACAGCGTCCTCAGCCCGCTGCTCGGCGCGCGCGGCGGCCACGAGCCGCTGCTGGAGACGCTGGCGGCCGTCTTCGCGGTGCACGGCAACCAGGCGGCGGCCGCGCGCCGGCTCGGCGTCAGCACCAGAACCGTCACCTACCGGCTGGAGCGCATCCGCCGCCTGACGGGCTTCTCGCCGGACGAGCCGACGCAGCGGTTCACGCTGGAGACGGCGGTGCTGGGGGCGCGGCTGCTCGACTGGCCGCCGGCGTGATCAGCTGGGGTCCCGATCCGTCCTCGCCGACCAGGTGGCAGGCCACCGACCCGCCCTCCACCCGCCGCAACACCGGCTCCTCGGTACGGCAGCGCGCCTCCGCCACCGGACACCGCGTATGGAACCTGCACCCGGAAGGCGGATCGGCGGGCGAGGGCAGTTCCCCGGAGAGCACCACCCGCGTCCTGGCCCGCTGCGCGTCGGGATCGGGCCAGGGCGAGGCCGACAGCAGCGCCTGCGTGTAAGGATGACGGGGCGTGGCGAGCACCCGGCCGCTCTCCACGATCCGGCCCAGGTACATGACGGCCACGGTGTCGGCCAGGTACTCCACGGCTGACAGGTCGTGGGTGATGAACAGGCAGCCGAAGCCCAGGTCGCGTTGCAGGTCGGCGAGCAGGTTGAGCACGGCGGCCTGCACGGAGACGTCCAGCGCGCTGGTGGGCTCGTCGGCGATGAGCAGGTCGGGCCCCGAGACCAGGGCGCGGGCGATGCCGACGCGCTGGCGCTGGCCGCCGGACAGCTCGTGCGGGAAGCGGGCGGCGATGCGGGCGGGCAGGCCGACCTTCTCCAGCATCTCGTGCGCGCGGGCCGACCGCTGCCGTCCCGGCACGCGCTCGCTGCCGACGCGCAGCGGCTCGGCGACGATGTCGCCCACCCGGAACCTGGGGTCGAGCGAGCCCGCCGGGTCCTGGAAGATGATCGACACCTTGTGGCGGTGGGGGCGCAGGCGCCGCCTGTTCAGGGTGGTCACGTCCACGCCGCCGAGCAGGATCCGGCCGGAGGTGGGCTGCAGGAGCCGTACGACGCAGCGGCCCACGGTGGACTTGCCCGAGCCGCTCTCGCCGACGAGCGCGACCACCTGGCCGCGGTCGACGCGCAGGTTCACCCCGTCGACCGCGCGTACCCGGCCGAAATGCAGCACCAGATCCTCTACTTCACACAACGCACTCATATTTCGGCCCTTATGCAGGCGACTTCGTGGCCTTCGCCGCCACGGAGCGGTGGGCGGCCCGCCAGGCAGCCGGGTACGGCCAGCGGGCACCGGTTGGCGAACGTGCACGCGTCGGGCGAATCCGCCAGCACGGGCACCATGCCGGGGATCTCGGTCAGCCGCCGGCCGGCTCCCGCGGGCACCGCGCCCAGCAGGCCCCTGGTGTACGGGTGCAGGGGACGGGTGAAGATGGCGCGGGCGGTGCCCGACTCGGCGACGCGGCCCGCGTACATGACCACGACGCGGTCGGCGGAGTCGGCCACCACGCCCAGGTCGTGGGTGATCAGCAGGACCGCCGTGCCGAGCCTGGAGCGCAGGTCGCGCAGCAGGTCGAGGATGGCCGCCTGGATCGTCACGTCGAGCGCCGTGGTCGGCTCGTCGGCCACGATCAGCTTGGGGCCGCAGGCGACCGCCATCGCGATCATCACGCGCTGGCGCATGCCGCCGGAGAGCTGGTGGGGGTAGTGGCCGAGGCGTTCGAGCGGACGCGGGATGCCGACCAGGTCGAGCAGTTCCGCGGCCCGGTAGGCGGCGGCCCGCCTGGAGAAGGAGGTGTGCGCGCGGACCGCCTCGACGATCTGCCTGCCGATGGTGAAGACCGGGTTGAGTGAGGTGGCGGGCTCCTGGAAGACGTAGGCGATGTCCTTGCCGCGCACCGAGCGCAGCAGGTGGGCGGGGGCGCCGACCAACTCCGTGCCCTCGAAGCGGACCGAGCCGGACACGGCCGCGGTCGGCGGCAGCAGGCCGGTCAGCGCCATCGCCATGACGCTCTTGCCGCAGCCCGACTCGCCCACCACCGCGAGCACCTCGCCGGGCCGCACGTCGAACGAGACGCCGTCCACGGCCCGCACCGGACCGTCCTCGGTGCGGAAGCCGACCGACAGATCGGACACCTCGATCATCGGCGGCTCTCCTTCGGGTCGAGGGCGTCGCGCAGCCCGTCGCCGACCAGGTTGAAGGCGAAGGCGACCAGCAGGATCGTGATGCCGGGCACGACCGCGGTCCAGGGCGCGGTCGAGCTGTAGGACTGGGCGTCGGAGAGCATCGTGCCGAGGCTCGGCACCGGCGGCTGCACGCCCAGGCCGAGGAAGGAGAGCACGGACTCACCGATGATCGCGATCGGGACGGCCACCGTGGCCTGCACGATGATCGCGGAGACGGCGTTCGGGAAGACGTGCCGGGTGACGATCCAGCCGTCGCGGGCGCCGGCCGCCACGGCGGCGTCCACGTAGTCGAGCGCCTTGATCCGCAGGGTCTCCGAGCGGGTGACCCTGATCATGCCGGGGATCTGGGTGATGCCGATGGCCAGGGCGGCGTTGGTGAGCGACGGCCCGCGGATCGCGGCGAAGCCGACGGCCAGGATGAGGAACGGGAAGGCCAGGACCAGGTCGGTCAGGCGGGAGACCAGGCCATCGAAGGTCCTGAAATATCCGGCTATGAGACCTAGGGGGACGCCGATGCCCACGGCCAGCAGCACGGACAACACCCCCACCTGCAAGGAGGCCCGCATGCCGTACATGATGCGGGAGAGGATGTCGCGGCCGAGGTCGTCGGTGCCGAGGACGTGTCCCGGCGAGCCGGGCGGGCGGAACAGGCCGCCGAAGTCGGCGCGGTCGAAGGCGTGCGGCGCGAGCCACGGCGCCAGCAGCGCCGCCCCCACGCCGATCACGAGGACGAGCAGCCCGCCGACGGTCAGGGGGTTGCGCAGGAGCCTGCGCACGGCCCTCATGCGACCCTGATCCGCGGGTCGATGACCGAGTAGAGCAGATCGACCAGGAGGTTGATGACGATGTACGCGGTGGCGGTGACCAGCACCACGCCCTGGATGATCGGGTAGTCGCGCTGGAAGACCGCGTCGACCGTCAGCTTGCCGAATCCCGGGATCGCGAAGATCCGCTCGGTCACCACCGCGCCCGAGATCAGCACGCCCAGTTGCAGCCCGGCGATCGTGACCACCACGATCAGGCTGTTGCGCAGCGCGTGCACGCCGATCACCTGGCGTTCGGCCAGCCCCTTGGCCCGCGCCGTCCGCACGTAGTCGGCCGACAGCGCCTCCAGCATCGACGCCCTGGTCTGCCGCATGATCACCGCGGCCAGGCCGGTGCCCAGCACGACCGCGGGCATGACCATGCGGTGCAGGTTGCCCAGCGGGTCGGTGAAGAACGGGACATAACCGGAGGCCGGGAACAGGCCGAGCGCCACCGACAACCACAGGATGCCCATCAGGCCCAGCCAGAAGTTCGGGATCGACAGGCCGAGCAGGGCGAAGCCGTTGGCGACCCACTCGGCGGGGCGGCCGCGCCGTACCGCGGCGACGACGCCGGCGAGCACGCCGATGAGGACCGCGATCGCGAGCGAGAGCAGGGCCAGCTCCACCGTGACCGGCAGCGCCTGGGCCAGCATGTCGCGCACCGGCAGGCCGGTGCGCAGGCTCGTGCCCAGGTCGCCGGTGAGGCTGGTGGTGACGTAGCGGGTGTACTGGACGAGAAGCGGCTGGTCCAGCCCGTACTGCTCGCGGATGGCGGCGAGCAGTTCGGGCGTGGCGTCCTCACCGGCCAGCGCGCGCGCCGGATCGCCCGGCAGCGCCCGCACGCCCGCGAAGACCACCACGGTCGCCAGCAGAAACGTCACCGCCGACTCGGCCAGCCGCCGGAGCAGGTAGCGCCGCATGTCACGACACGAAACCGGCGAAGGCCACGCGGACCAGGCCGTCCGCGAACCCCTGCACGCCCGTGAGCCGGGCGCTGACGCCGGTGATGTTGCGCTGCCGGTAGAGGTAGATGAGCGGGTTGTCGCGCTGGAGGAGTTCGATCACCTGCGCGTAGGTCTGCGCGCGCTCGGCGGGCTGGAGCTGTTCGCGCGCCTTGTCCAGAAGCGCGTCGACCTGCTCGTCGCTGTAGCCGGCGACGTTCTGCGCCGCCTGGGTGCGCACGAACGGCGTGATGTTGGCGTCCGCGTCCACCCGCCCCGACCAGCCGATCTGCAGCGTCTCGTAGTCACCGGCGTCCTGCAGGTCGAGCAGCGAGGCGAACTCCGCCGCCTGGATCTCCATCTCGAACCCGCCGTCCTTCACCATGGCCTGGAGCGTCTGGGCCAGGCGCAGGTTCAGCGGCGTGTTCGTGACGGACATCTTGATCTTGTACGGCACCGCCGCCCCCGCCTCGGCCAGCAACTGCCGGGCCTTGGCCGGATCGTGCGGCCGGCACCGCTGGGCCCGCTCGCTCGTATAGGGCGAGTTGGGCGAGACGGGCGAGCAGGCCGTCCGGTAGAGCCCGCGGAAGACGGTCTTGACCAGGGCGTCGCGGTCGATCGCGTGCTCCAGCGCGATCCTGACGCGCGGGTCCTTGGCGATCGGGGTGCCGAGCGTCTTGGGCGGTTTGCCCAGCCCGTCGGTGTTGCCGACGTTGACGGTGAGCGACTGGTAGCCGAGCGAGTCGGACTGCAGCACCCGCAGGTTCGTGTCGGCGCTGAGCTGGGGCACGTCCTCCGGCGAGATCGTGTCGGCCACCTGGGCGTCGCCCGAGCGCAGGTTGGCCGCCCTGATGCTGCCGTCGGTGATGATCCGGTAGACGAGCTTGTCCAGCTTCACCTTGGCCGCGTCGTAGTAGTTGGGGTCCTTGACCAGCTCGATGCTGCTCTGCGGGACCCGCGAGGCGAACTTGAACGGCCCGACGCAGACCGGGGCGGCGGCGAAGTTCCCCTGGAGCGCCTTGGGCGACATCACCATGCCCGCCCGGTCGGCCAGGGCGGCGGTGAGCGGGGCGGTGGGGCGTTCGAGCGTGATGGTGACGGTCCGCGGATCGGTGGCGCGCACGGCCGTGATCGGCCCGAGCTCGCTGCGGCGCGAGGAGGTCTCCAGCGTGAGGTGCCGGTCGAGGCTGCGCTTGACCGCCTCGGCGTCGAACGGCGTGCCGTCGGCGAACTTCACCCCGGCGCGCAGGGGAATCGTGTAGGTCCTGCCGTCGGGGCTGATGCTCGGCAGGGCGGCGGCCAGTTGGGGGACGACCTGGACCTTCTCGTCGACGTCGTAGAGCTTCTCGCACATGGCGTGGAAGATCTGGCGACTGACCAGCGAACGGCTGAGCGTGGGATCCAGGTGGTCGGGGTCGGCGTTGAGCGCGAAGGTGAGCGTGCCGCCCGCGCGCACGGGGCCGGTGGAATGGGCGGGGCTCTGGGGCTGGGCGGGCTGGATCGAGGAACAGGCGGCGACGGTCAGCATGGCCGCCACCATGGGGATCACGGGTCTCATGGGGGCCTCCCGTGACCACGAGCTGATCACTCTGACTGTCGCCTGTCAAGAAGTTCAGCGCCGGACTAATCACGTCATCGGACGCGTTATCGTGACTGAGACATTTATGTCTCGCCATGAGACAAGGGAGGTTGGTCGTGCGCTGGGATCACAGCTTCGACGTCGTCGTGGTCGGATCGGGCGCCGCGGGGCTCACCGCGGCGCTGACCGCGCGGTTGCGCGGGCTCACCGCGGTGGTCATCGAGAAGACGGACAAGTACGGCGGGTCGAGCGCGCTGTCCGGCGGCGCCATCTGGGTGCCCGGCAACCTCTACCTCGACGGCACCGGCCTGAAGGACGGCAAGGAGGAGGCCGGGGCCTACCTCAAGGCGACGGTCGGCGACCGGGTGCCGGAGGATCGCCGGGCGGCGTACCTGGACAAGGGGCCGGAGATGGTGCGCTTCTTGCACGAGCGGACCCGCCACGTCCGCTTCGAGTACGCCCGCGGCTACCCCGACTACTTCCCCGAGCTCCCCGGCGGCAAGGCGATGGGCCGCTCGGTGGAGCCGCCCGTGTTCGACCTGCGCCGGCTCGGCGCGCTACGCCGGATCATGCGCCGTTCCGAGCTGGCGACGTACGGGATGGTCATGAAGTCCTCGGAGTTCCACGAGGTCAACATGATGACGCGCACCACGCGCGGCAAGCTGATGGCGGCCAAGATCGGGCTGCGCGCGGTCAAGGGGCTACTCACCGGCGCCCGCTACGCCGCGCTGGGCGAGGCGCTGGTCGGCCGGCTGAGCCTGTCGCTGGCCGAGGCGGGCGGTAAGATCTGGGTGAACACGCCGTTCGAGGAGTTCGTCGTCTCCGGCGACCGGGTCACCGGCGTACGCGCGGGCGGCAGGACGATCGAGGCGCGGGGCGGGGTGGTCCTGGCGGCGGGCGGGTTCTCGCACAGCCAGGAAATGCGGGAGAAGTACCTGCCGCTGCCCACCGACGCCCGCTGGAGCTCGGCGGCCCCGGCCCAGACCGGCGACACGATCGCCGCCGCCCTCGCGCTCGGCGCCGAACTCGACCTCATGGAGCGGGTCTGGGGCATGCCGGCCGCGGTGCCGCCGGGCGAGCCGCCGACGTTCCTCGTCACCGACCGCGGCGTGCCCGGGATGATCGTCGTGGACGGGCGGGGCGAGCGCTTCGTCAACGAGGCGGCGCCGTACCACCTGTTCGTCGACACCATGTACGCGCGCGACGCCGTACGTTCCTGGATGGTCATCGACCAGCGCACCAAGAACCGGCACATCATGCTCGGCCACTTCCCCGGTCAGCCGTTCAAGGCCGCGTGGCTCAAGAACGGCTTCGTCAAGAAGGCCGCGACCGTCGAGGAACTGGGCGCCCGCATGGGACTCGACCCGCGCAAGCTGCGCGCCACCGTGGACCGCTTCAACGGCTTCGCCCGCGCCGGCTCCGACGCCGACTTCCACCGCGGCGACAGCGCCTACGACCACTACTACGGCGACCCGACCCTGCCCAACCCGAACCTGCTGCCCATCGAGAAGGGCCCCTTCTACGCGATCCCCCTGGTACCCGGCGACATCGGCACGAAGGGCGGCGTGGTCACCGACGTGGACGCCCGCGTGCTGCGCGGGGACGGCTCGCCGATCGCCGGCCTGTACGCGGCGGGCAACGTCGCGGCCGCCGTCATGGGCGAGACCTACCCGGGGCCGGGCGCCACGCTGGGCCCGGCGATGACGTTCGGCTACGCCGCCGCCCTGCACATCGCCGCCTCGCTACGCTGACCTCCATGGACATAGCAGCATCAATCGCCTCGTTCGCCGCGGTCGTCGCCCTGCTGACGCTGACCCCCGGCCTGGACACGGCCTTGATCCTGCGCACGTCGCTGCTGTCGGGCCGGCGTCCGGCGTGGGGCGTCGTCCTCGGCATCCAGGCCGGCACCCTGGTCTGGGGCCTGGCGACCGCCGCCGGGCTGTCCGCCCTGCTGGCGGCCTCGCACCTGGCCTACGAGATCCTGCGCTGGGCCGGGGTCGCCTACCTCGTGTACATGGGCGCCCGCATGCTCTGGGACGCCCGCCACCCCGCCCGGCCGGAGGCCGCCCCGGTCACCGACCAGACGTTCGCGCGCGCGTTCCGGCGCGGCCTGCTGACCAACCTGCTCAACCCCAAGGTCGGCGCGTTCTACGTGGCGATGTTGCCCCAGTTCATCCCTGACGACGTGCCGCCCGCGCTGATGGGGCTGGCGCTGGCCGGCGTACACGTGGGCGAGGGGCTGGTGTGGAGCGCCCTGCTGGTCGCCTTCGCCACGTTCATGGGCGGCGTCCTGCGCACGCCCAGGGTCCGCCGCCTGCTCGACCGCCTCACGGGCGTGGTGATCATCGGCTTCGGGGTACGGCTGGCCGTACAGGATTGACGGGGAGTGCTGCGATACTCCCGTCTATGATCGATAGTCTGCTCGGCCGGGCCACGTCGATCCTTGAACGGCGCTCTCCGCGCAGTGCCTTCTTGACGGTGCTCCTGTTCGCCCCGCCGGCCGCGTCAGCGCCCCAACCCGCCGATGACCCGGCGGTCAGGATCGTGACCGGAGCGGCCGGGCCGGTCGGCCGTGCGGGCTGAGCTGCGGGACCGGGTCCGGAGGCTGGTGGCGTGGCTGGAGGGGCACCCGCTGGCCGCCGACGCGTCGCTGGCCGGGATCGCGTGTGCGTATCTGCTGATCGAGGTTCCCTACACCGAGGCTACGCTGGCCGAGATCGGGAGCGTTCCGCTGACGTTCTGGGGGGATCTGGCGGCCTTCGCCCTGCTGGCCCTGCGGCGGCGGTGGCCGCTCGGGGTGCTGGCGGCGGTCTGGGTGTTGTGGCTGGCGGTGGGGCGCTGGGACGTCTGGGCCGAGGTCAACGCCTCGTGGGCCGAGCTGGGGGCGTCCACCGCTCTGCAGGTCGCCTTTTACACGGTGGGCAGGTGGCGGGCTTCGCCGTACCACGGACTGCTGCTTTTGGGGGTGCTGGTGCCGGCGGGGGTGATGTCGGCGCTGGTGTGCGCGCTGCCGTGGGGCGCGGGGGTGGCGCGGCGGCGGTGGGTCGTCGCGGCGGCCGGCGCCGAGGAGGGGCGCGCGCGGGCCATGGTGGCGGAGGAGCGGGTGCGGATCGCCTGCGAACTGCACGACATCGTGGCGCACAACGTCAGCGCGATGGTGATCCAGTCGCACGTCGCGGTGTCGGCGCTGGCGGCGGAGGACCACGGGCCGGCGCGGACCTCGCTGGAGTCGATCAGGGAGTCGGGGCAGGCGGCGCTGACGGAGCTGCGGCTGCTGCTGGGCGGGCTGCGCGAGGAGCCGGGGGAGCGGCAGCCCGGCATCGAGGCGATCGACGCGCTGGTGGAGCGGCATCCGCTGGAGGTGCGGTTACGGGTCGAGGGGCGGGTCAGGGCGGTGCCCGCGGGGCTGGGGCTGGCCGCCTACCGGATCGTTCAGGAGGCGCTGACCAACGCGCTGAAGCACGCGGGCAAGGACGCCGAGGCGGACGTGGTGCTGCGCTACGGCGAGCAGGCGCTGGACATCACGGTCATCGACGACGGCGCCGGCCGGCCGCCCGCGCCGCCGCGCAGGTCCGGGCACGGCCTGGTCAACATCGCCGAGCGGGCCGCGCTGTTCGGCGGCGTCTCGCGGGCCGCGCCGTCGCCGCAGGGCGGGTTCAGGGTGGAGGCGTCGCTTCCGTGGGTGTGAGCCGGGCGCCCTGGAGGTAGAGCCTGACGATGGTGTCCGTGGCGTCCTCCACGCCCAGCTCCGACAGCGGCGCGAGCGTCAGCGCGCCCAGGATGAGCGCGCCGTGGGCGGCGGCCAGGAGTTCGGCGGGGACGTCGGCGCGCAGCACGCCCTCGCGCTGACCCCGCTCGGCCAGGATGCGCAGCCGCTCGCCGACCTCTTCCTCCTCCGGCCACAGCTGCGGCCGGTGGGTGCTGACCACCCAGAACTCGCGCCCGGCCGTCAGCAGGGCCCTGGTCAGGCGGGTCAGGGCGGTCTCGGTCGCGACGCCGTCGATGCCGGCCGCGTCGATCACCCGGATGGACTCCTCCGCGGCGAAGCGGCCGAGCTCGACCAGCAGGTCGTCGCGGGTGGCGAAGTGGCGGTAGAGGGTGGCGCGGCCGACGCCGGCCGCGGCGGCGATGTCGGCCATGCCGGCTCGCTCGTGGGTGCGCAGCGCCGTGGCGGCGGCGCGGAGGATCGCGTCCCGGGTTCTCGCCATGGAGTCGGAGGTGCTCATCAGGACATATCCTAGACGAGACATAGTTGTCTCGTAGTGAGACGTGGAGGATTCATGGAGCGTTTCGCGGGCAAGAAGGTCCTGCTGACCGGCGCGGCCACCGGGATCGGGCGGGCGACGGCCCTGCGGCTGGCGGAGGAAGGGGCGCGGGTCTTCGCCGTCGACCTCAACCCGGAGATTCCCCGCCATCCGGCCATCACCCCGCATGTCGCCGACGTGGCCGACGAGGGGCAGGTCAAGGAAGCCGTGGCCCTGGCGGCCAAGGAGTTCGGCGGGATCGACACGTTGATCAACGTCGCCGGCATCCACAAGACGACGCCGCTGGCCACGCTCTCGCTCGCCGACTTCCGCAGGCTCCTTGAGGTCAACCTGCTCGGCACGTTCCTGTTCTGCCGGGAGGCCATGCCGTACCTGGTGGAGGTCAAGGGCGTCGTGGTCAACACGGCCTCCACCTCGGCCACGCACGCGCACCCCTACATGACCGGGTACGCGGCCTCCAAGGGCGGCGTCCTGGCGTTCTCGCTGAGCCTGGCGGCGGAGGTGGCGCCGCAGGGCGTGCGGGTCGTGGCGGTCTCGCCGGGCGGCGTGGTGACGCCGCTGATGAGCTCGGTGAGCTTCCCCGACGACGTGGACGCCTCCTTCTACGGGCGGATCATGCCGCAGGTCGGCTTCGGCGAGCCGGAGGCGATCGCGGGCACCATCGCCTACGCCGCCTCGGCCGACGGCGCCTACCTCACCGGCGTGGAGCTGCGCGTCGACGGCGGCTCCCACGTGTGAGCCCGAGCCCCGAGGACGGTGAGCCGTCCTCGGGGCTGAGGTCTCAGGGGATCAGAAGCAGCTTTCCCGTCGTACGGCGCGCCGCCAGGTCCTCATGCGCCCGCGCCGCCTCGGCCAGCGGGTACCGGTGGGAGACGTCGATGCGCAACTGCCCGGCGGCGATCCACCCGAAGACCTCGCGGGCCCGCCACAGCAGTTCCTCCCGCTCGGCGACGTGGTGCACGAGCGTGGGCCGGGTCAGGAACAACGAGCCCGACCGGTTGAGCATCTGCGGGTCCATGGGCGGCACGGGGCCGCTGGCCGCGCCGTACAGGGCCATGAGGCCGCGCGGGCGCAGGGCGGCCAGGCCGCCGTCGAAGGTGGTGGCGCCGACGCCGTCGTAGACCACGTCGATGCTGTTCTCGAGCGCCTGCGCGAAGTCGTCGTAGGAGTGGACCTCGTCGGCGCCGGCGGCGCGGGCCAGCTTGGCCTTCTCGTCGGTGGAGACGGTGGTGTGGACGGTGGCGCCGTAGAGCTTGGCGAGCTGGATGAGCAGCTGGCCCATGCCGCCGGCGCCGGCGTGGATGAGGATCCGGTCGCCCTCCTTGACCTCGTGCGTGGAGCGTGTGAGGAAGTGGGCGGTCATGCCCTGCAGGAGGGCGGCGGCGGCCAGGTCGGCGGTGACGCCGTCGGGCACGGGCACGAGGCGGTCGGCGGGTACGACGGCCTTCTCGGCGTAGCTGCCCAGGACGTTCGCCCAGCCGACGGTGTCGCCGACGGCGAAGCCGGTGACGCCGGGGCCGACGGCCGAGACGGTGCCGGCGCCCTCACCGCCGATGGGGCTCGGGAGCTGCAGCGGGTAGACGCCGGAGCGCTGGTAGATGTCGATGAAGTTGACGCCGCTCGCGGCGACGTCGACGACCACCTCTCCGGGTCCCGCGACAGGATCGGGGTGCTCGGCGTATTCGAGGACCTCTGGGCCGCCCTGGGCGGCGATGACGACTGCGCGCATAGTCCTGTCTAACCCAGGCGCGCGTGTATTGCTTCCAGCCGCGCGGACATGCCGGGCGCCGGGTGAGTCAGGGCTGCTCCGAGCGCTGGCCGCGCAGTTCGAAGTCGTCGAAGACGGTCTTCATGATCGACTTCTCGTCTTTAGGCACCCGGGCGAACAACCCGACATGGCCGGTCTTGATGCCGTTGGGGTCCTCGGCCCGCAGTATCTGCTTGCCGTCCACCCACATGGTCAGCTTCACCGTTGAGCCCGACTGCTCGCAGAAGGCCTCGAGCCGGACCTTGGCCTGCGGTTTGATCTCGAGCTCCGCCTGCTGCGCGAGCGTGCCGCCGGCGCCGTCGATGATCTTCCTGATCCGGGCGTTGCCCGTGGTGTCGAGGCCGAACTCGTAGAAGGTGCCGTCCGCGGTGTTGTGGCAGTAGACGCCGTACTCGCCGTCGCCGGAGACCTTCCTGGCCTGCGCCGTCACGCTGATCAGCACGGAGTCGGGCATGAGCGGGGTCGGGGTGGCGCTGGGGGAGGGCGTGGGGGAGGCGTTGGCGAAGGGCGCCGGAGCCTTGGCCCAGCGCTGCTCGTAGCTCGGCTCGACGTCGAGGCCGTAGGTGCCGTCGGTCTTGTAGCCGAAGCTGGCCTCGTCGTCGGCGTCGTAGGTGCCGTCCCAGCCGCCGGAGGAGGTCGTGAAGTCCTCCTGGTAGAGGCGGCCCAGGTGGGTCGGCGGCGAGCCCTGCGACAGCATCAGCGCCGCCACGGCGCCGCCCGCGACCAGCACCGCCCCGGCCGTGAGGCCCGCGATCAGCTTGACGCGCCGTGCGCCGCCGCCCGGCGGAGCGGGCTGCGCCGTGGTGATCGGGGTGGTCGCCCGCTGCCAGGCCACCTGCACGGTGTGCGCGGCCTGCTCGGGCGCGGCCTGCCTGCCCACCAGATGGTCGAGCAGTTGCTGCGCGGTCGGGCGCAGCGCCGGGTCCTTCTGCAGCGCCGCCACGACCAGCGGGCGCAGCCCCGGCTCCACACCGCCGAGGTCGGGCTCGGTGCTGAGCACCGAATAGATCATCGAGGGCAGCGAGTCGCCGCCGAACGGCGCCCGCCCGCTGGCCGCGAAGGCGATCAGGCAGCCCCAGGAGAACACGTCACAGGCGGGCGAGACCGGCTCGCCCCGCAGCACCTCGGGCGCCATGTAGCGGGGCGTGCCGATGATCTCGCCGGTGCCGGTCACGCCGCCCAGTTCGTCAAGCGCCCGCGCGATGCCGAAGTCGATCACCCGCGGGCCGACCGGCGACAGCAGCACGTTCGACGGTTTGAGGTCGCGGTGCACGACCCCGGCGCCGTGGATGGCGGTGAGCGCGGTGGCCACGCTGACCGCCAGCGCGTCGAGGCTGGAGCCGGTCAGCGGTCCCGACTGCTTGACCGCCTCCTCCAGGTTCGGCCCCGGCACGTACTCGGTGACGACGTAGAGCTGGTTGCCGTCGAGCGCGGCGTCCAGCACCGCCGCCGTGCAGAACCGCCGCACCCGCTGCGCCGCGTCCGCCTCCCGGCGAAAGCGCATGCGAAACTGCTCGTGCTGGCTGAACTCGGGGTTGATCACCTTGACCGCGACCCGCACGCCTGCGGGGTCCTCGGCCAGGTGAACCGTGCCCATCCCGCCGCGGCCCAGCACACTGATCAGTTTGTAGCGCCCGATGTGGGAGGTTTCACCGCTCACGGCGGGTTAGCTTACCGACATGGCATGCAGTTCGGGCAGGCCGTGCGCAGGATCGACCACCACGACCCGGCATCCGGCCGACGTGGCCGCGGCGATGCCGGCCGGACTGTCCTCCACGGCGACGCACTCCTGCGGCCGCAGCCCCAGCAGCCGCGCCGCCTTCAGATAGGGATCCGGGTACGGCTTGCCCCGCGAACTGTCCTCCGCCGTGATCACCAGATCGAAGCGGTGCCCGTCGAGGTTGGGCAGCACCCGCTCGACGATGCTCCGCGGCGAGGCGGTCACCAGCGCCGTGGGCACCCCGGCGGCCGTCAGCTCGCGCAGCAGGTCAAGGGCGCCGGGGATGAGGTCGATGCCACCGGCGATGCGCTCGGCGAAGGCGTCGGTGAGGCGGACCGCCACCGCCCCCGCGTCGGCGGGCGCCAGGTGGGCGGCGGTGTCCTCGACCGAGCGGCCGAGGACGTGGGGGACGTCATCGGGGCCGAGTCCGCCGTGGCCGAGCGACTCGGCGACGGCGGCGGTGGCCTGCCACCACAGGCCCTCGGTGTCGACCAGGGTGCCGTCCATGTCGAACAGGACGGCGGCGGGGAGATCAGACGGCATCTGCTGTTTCCGTGACGGGGGCGGGGACCGTGACCGTGCGGGCGGCCACCAGGACCGGTCGTTCGACCAGACGTACGGTCACCTTAGTGCCGGCCGCGAGCCGTACCGCCTCGTGACCTGGTACGTCGGCGAGCACCTCGCCCCCTTCCAGGGCCACCCTGAGCCGGACCGAGGCGCCGCGGAAGGAGGCGGCCAGGATCTCGGCCCTGCCGTCCGCCGCGGGGGTGACCTGGACGGCCTCCGGGCGGATGAGCACGTCCACGGACGGGTCATCGGGCACCTGGCCGTCCACGGGCAGGAGCTGGCCGAGCACCGTCACCTGGTCACCGGACACCCGCCCGGCCAGGTGGTTCATGGTGCCGACGAACTCGGCCACGAACGGGGTGGCGGGCCGGTCGTAGACCTCGGCGGGCGCGCCGCACTGCTCCAGGCGGCCGTCCCGCAGCACCGCGACCCGGTCGGCGATCGACAGCGCCTCCTCCTGGTCGTGGGTGACGAAGATGGTGGTGATGCCGAGATCGAGCTGCAGGCGGCGGATCTCCTCGCGCAGGTTGACGCGGACCTTGGCGTCGAGCGCCGACAGCGGCTCGTCGAGCAGCAGCACGCGCGGCTCCAGGGCCAGGGCGCGGGCGAGCGCCACCCGCTGCTGCTGGCCGCCGGAGAGCTGGTGCGGGTAGCGGCCGGCGTGGGAGGGCAGGCCGACCAGCTCCAGCAGTTCCAGCGCCTTGGTCCGGCGCTGCGCGGCCGGGGCCTTGCGCACCCGCAGGCCGAAGGAGACGTTGTCGGCGGCGTTGAGGTTCGGGAAGAGCGAGTAGGACTGGAAGACCATGCCCGCGTCCCGCTTGTTGGCGGGGACGGCGGTGATGTCCTTGCCGTCCACGAGCACGGCTCCGGAGTCGGGACGCTCGAACCCGGCCACGCAGCGCAGCGCCGTCGTCTTGCCGCAGCCCGACGGGCCGAGCAGGGCGACGAGCTCACCCGGCTCGATGGTCAGGTCAAGGCCGTCGAGCGCGACCGTCTTGCCGAACACCCTGCGAAGAGCCCGAAACTCCACCTGGGCTGTCACGAGCCCTCCTTCGTCGGTCTCGCGACAAGGTCGCTGTGTTTGACGATGCCCTCACTCCGTTCGGTCATTGCTTCTTCTCCTTGCCGAAGACGCTGGAGACCACCAGCAGCAGCAGCCAGATGAGCAGCAGGCTGAGGATCGAGACCGCGACCGACAGCTGGCCCCTGGAGCCGGAGATCGTCACGATCCAGACCGCGAACGGCTGGTAGCCGAGCAGCCTGGCCACGGTGAACTCGCCCAGCACCAGGGCCAGCGTCAGGAACGAGGCGCTGGCGATGGCCGAGCGCAGGTTGGGGATGATCACCCGGAACATCACGTACGGCCACGAGGCGCCGAGGTTGCGCGCCGCCTCGACCAGTGTGCGCACGTCCATGGTGCGCAGGCCGGCGTCGAGTGAGCGGTAGACGAACGGCAGCACCAGCACCACGTACGCGAGCACGAGCACCATGGGGAAGCCCGGGTTCTGGATCGCGATGAGCGTGGCCCAGAACGGGGTGGGGGCGAGCACCTCGCCGCCCACCGCCAGCGACTTGCCGATCCCGACGACGAACGTGATCGGGGGCACGACGAGGGGCAGCGTGCACAGCACTTCCATCACGGGGCGCAGGCGCGGGGCGGCCAGCCGTACGGCCAGCATCGCCGGCAGCGTGAGCAGCAGGACCAGCACGATCGTCGCGACGGCCAGGCTCAGCGACAGCAGCAGCGACTGGGCGAAGCCCTCGGCGGTCAGCAGTTCGGCGTAGGGCGCGAGGGAGAAGCCGGTGTTCGCGTTGTAGACCGTGTACCAGAGCGAGGCGCCGAGCGGCACCAGGAAGTACAGGGCGGCCGGCAGGAACACGGCCCACCGCCAGCGGCCTCCCCGCTGCACGGCGCGGACCTTCTCCAGGCCCGTCACTGCAGCCATCGGGTGCTCCTCTTCTGCAGCGGCAGGTAGACCGCCATCACGAGCCCGGCCACCACGATCATGTCGAGGCTGAGCGCGAGCGCCACGTTCTCCTGGCCGATCAGCACGTCGCTGGTCAGCGCGTTGGCGATTTTGAGGGTGACCAGCGGGACGACGGTTCCCGCGCCCATGGCCGCGGCCGTGGCGTAGGCGGAGAACGCCATGCCGAACAGCAGCACGACACCGCCGAGCAGGGCCGGGGTGAGCACGGGCAGGGCGACGTAGCGCCAGTAGTGCCAGGAGGTGGCGCCGTTGTTGGCGGCCGCCTCCCGCCACTGGGGCTTCAGCCCGTCCAGCGCGGGCGCCATCACGAGCACCATCATCGGCACCGAGAAGTACAGGTAGACGATGACCAGCCCCCAGAACGTGAACAGCACGCCGGAGGGCAGCCCGAACAGGCCGCTGACGATCCCCGAGTTGCCGAGCGTGGCCACCCAGAAGAACGCCAGCGGCACCCCGCCGAAGTTGGCCAGCACGCCGGAGGCCGTCAGCACGGCCGAGCGCAGCGCGCCCGACCCGGAGGTGACGACGGCGTAGGCCAGGAACGTGCCCAGCACGGCCCCGGCCACCGCCACGACCGCCGACACCTGGACGCTGCCGGCGATCGCGGTCAGGTTGCCGCCCTGCAGGCTCAGCCGCATGTTGTCGAGCGTGGGCTCACCCCGCGAGGTGAACGCCCCGGCCAGCAGGGCGACGGCCGGGACGCCGAAGACGAGCGCGTAGACGGCGAACAGCGGCAGCGCGCCCAGCCAGCCCCGGGACTTCCTCATCCGGAGATCGCGGCGTCCCAGCCTTCGGCGAGCTTCGCCTTGGCCGCGTCCACCTGCTCGGGGGTGGGGAACGTGGGCGTGCCGTCGACCTGCGGCAGCTTCTCGGCGGCGGCCTTGTCGACGCTTCCGTCGGTGGTCATGACGGGCAGCAGGACCGGGCGGGCGAAGCCCTTGAGGTAGAGGTTCTGGCCTTCGGCGCTGTAGAGGTACTCCTGCCACAGGCGCGCGGCGGCCGGGTGCGGGGCGTCCTTGTTGATGGCCTGGGCGTACATCTGGAAGTACTTGCCGTCGCTCGGCACGTTGACCTTCCAGTCGAGGCCCTTGGCGGCCAGCTGCGGCGCGTAGGCGGCGTTGTTGTAGTCCCAGTCGATGCTGATCTGGGTCTCGCCCTTCTCGATGGTCGCCGGCGTGGTCTCGACCGGGTTGTAGTTGCCGGCGGCCTTGAGCTGCTTGAAGAACTCGATGCCGGGCTGGATGTCGTCGAAGGAGCCGCCGTTGGAGATGGCCGCGGCGTAGACGCCGGCGAAGGCGGAACCGGACTTGGTCGGGTTGCCGTTCATCGCGACCTTGCCCTTGTACTCGGGCTTGAGCAGGTCCTTGAAGCTCGTGGGGCAGTTCGGGATCTTCTTGGCGTCGCAGCCGATGGAGACGTAGCCGCCGTAGTCGTTGGTCCAGAGGCCGGTGGCCTCCTTCTGGCCTTCGGGGATCTTGTCGAAGGACTGCACCTTGTAGGGCGCGAACAGCCCCTCCTTGGCGCCGCTGATGGCGAAGGACTGGCCGAGGTCGAGCACGTCGGGGGCGCGGTCCTGGCCCTTGCGGGTCTTGACGGCGTTGATCTCGTCGGCGCTGGCCGCGTCCGGGTCCTCACTCTCGATCTTGATGCCGTACTTGGCCTCGAAAGTCTTGATGATCTCGCCGTAGTTGGCCCAGTCCGGGGGAAGCGCGATCACGTGGAGGTTGCCCTCCTTCTTGGCCGCCTCCACAAGCTTGTCGAAACCACCGAAGTCGGCGGCGGAGGTGGCCGTCTTGGCGTCCACCCCGCCCTTCGACGGTTCGGCGGTCTGTGTGCCGGGTGCCGCGCCGCAGGCGGCGGTGGCTACGGTTAGGGCTGCTATGACGCCTGCCACGCTGGCGCGAGGAGTGAACACGTCGCCTCCACTCTGGGGGTGTAGAACGAACTTAGGGGAACTTGTACAAACAAGGCCAGCCCTAGTAAGTCGGATAAAGATTGCTCTTTCGTGAACGGGAAGGGTCGAGAATGGTCGCGCGCTATGAACGAATCGCCGCTGAGCTGCGCGATGACATTCTTCGGGGTGTGCACTCCGTGGGGTCCACGTTGCCGACCGATGCCGAGCTGGCTGCGCGCTACTCCGCAGCCCGTGGCACGGTACGGCAGGCGCTGGCCGTACTGGTGGCGGAAGGGCTGGTCGGCAGCCGTCAGGGGGCCCGCCGCATTGTCCTCGGCAACTCGCGTAGTCAGAGTTTCGCGGAATTGCACAGCTTTGCCCAGTGGGCCAAATCCAACGGCTACAGCTTCGGCGGGCAGGTGCTCCAGCAGCGCCGCCGGGCCGCGGGTCCCGCGGAGGCGGCCAGGCTGGGCTCCGAGGAGGTCCTGGAGGTCCTGCGCCTGCGTACGCTCGAGACCGAGCCCGTCCTCGTCGAGCGCACCGTCTACGCGGGCTGGATCGCCGCCGCCGTCGAGGCCATCCCGCGCGACTGCGGCTCGATCACGCAGGCGCTCTACGACTCCACCGGGCTGGTCTTCGCCTATGGCGAGCACCTCATCGACGCCGTGGCCGCGGGCGCGCAGGACGCCCGCCTCCTGGGTGTACGGCGCGGCAGCCCCCTCCTGCGCCAGCGCCGGATCACCACCACGCAGGAGGGCCGGCCGGTGGAGAGCTCGGACGACCGCTACCGGGCCGGCAGCGTGACGTTCAGCATCCGCAACTCGATCGGCGCGAACCCCCTCATACGGCAGGCGGGCGACTTGCACTTCGGGGTGTGAGAACGTATGTTCGAGTATTAGCAGCGCCCGTCTTCCCCCGGGTGGCTCACCGAAGGACCAGAGCCGCGGGGAGAAGAAGCGTCTTGAGCAGACTCTATGGCGATCCGATCGAGGTGTGGACCCGCGACGGGCAACCCACCCAATTCGTCTGGCGTGACCGCCTCTACCTCGTCCGGCGCGTCCTCGACCACTGGGTCGTGGCCCGGGAGTGGTGGAAGACCAGCGAGGGGGATCCGGGCGAACGGCAGTTCTGGCGGGTCGAGGCCAGCCCCGGCCGCGAGACCGGCTCCTACGAGCTCCGTTTCGACACCGCCAGCGGTGGCTGGCTGCTGCTGCGGGCGTGGGATTGATGGCGCGCCCGTTCCCGCACCTCAGCGTCAGCTCCGCCTACTCGATGCGTTACGGCACCGCCTTCCCGCGGCAGCTTGCCGCCCGCGCGGCCGAACACGGGATGGACGTCCTCGCCCTGACCGACCGCGACGGTCTCTACGGCGCGGTCAAGCACGCCCAGGCCTGCGCCGACGCCGGGCTGCGCGCGGTGTTCGGGGTGAACCTGGCGCTGCGGCCCGACATCTACGCGGGCGCGCCGGGTCCCGACCTGTCCTTCTGGGACGCGCCCCCGGGCTCCGCAGGCGCTGATCTCTCCGGTTCCGCCGGCGGCGGCTCTTCACGAGGCGGCTCCCGAGGCGGCTCCAGGGGTGGCGGCTTCCCCGGTGGTGGCCTTTCCGGTGGCGGCCTTTCAGGTGGCGGCCTTTCGGGTGGCGGCCTTTCGGGTGGTGGCTTTTCGGGTGGGCGGCCGAAGACCGGGCCGATGGCGGAGGACCGCGTCACCGTGCTGGCCCGCAAGGGCGGCTGGCCGAGGCTGGCCAGGCTGGTCACCGCCGCCCACCACATGGGCGAGCGCGGCGACCCGTGGATCACCCGCGAACTGCTGGCGGAACTCGGCGCCGACGACCGGCTCGTCGTGCTGCTCGGCCCGCGTTCCGACGTGGGCAGGGCGGTCGCCGAGCGCCGTGACGAGCACGCCAGGGTGCTGCTCAACCTGTGGCGCTCCATGGTCTCCGGGATCGCGATCGAGCTGGTCGACCAGTACGGCTACCGCGACTCCGGCACCGCCGTGCGCATGCTGGCCCTGGCCGAGTCGCTCGGCGTACCCGCGGTGCTGACCAACGCGGTGCGCTACCTCGACCCCGCCGACCACCAGGTCGGCGACGTGCTCGACGCGGCCAGGCAGCTCGTCCCGCTGCACCCCCGGCACCTGGACCGGCCCACCTCGCACGCCTATCTCAAGAGCACCAAGGAGATGTGGCAGGTGGCGCTGAAGGTCACCGGCGCCGACCGCGAGCGGGCCGGGCGGCTGCTGCTGACCACGCGCCAGCTCGCCGAGGCCTGCGCGGTGGACCCGGTCTCGATGCTGGCGCTGCGGAGCGAGCCGCCGAACCTGCACCTGCCGGAGATCGGCGGCGACCCGGTGCCGCTGCTGCGCCACCGGGTGGAGGACGGCCTGCACGCGCGCGGGCTGGAGGGCTCGCGCGACGCCAGGGAGCGGCTGGACGAGGAACTGGCGATCATCGAAAGCAAACGCCTGTCCGGATATTTCGTGGCAGTGGTCGGCATCACCGACATGATCCGAAAAATGGACATCAGGTGTGCCATCCGGGGCTCGGGAGCGGGCAGCCTGGTCAACTACCTCATCGGCATCGGCGAGGTGAACCCGCTCGAACACGGCCTGCTCATGGAACGCTTCCTGTCCCACGGCCGCATCGGGCTGCCCGACATCGACATCGACGTCGAGTCCGCCCGCCGCCTCGACTGCTACAAGGCCATCTTCGATGAGTACGGCGAGGCCCGCGTCGCCTGCGTGTCGATGATGGAGACCTACCGGGCCCGCAGCGCCATCCGCGACGTGGCCGCGGCCATGGGCCTGCCGCCCCACGAGATCGACGCCATCGCCAAGGCCTTCCCGCACATCCGCGCCCGCCAGATCACCGCCTCACTCAGCGACCTGCCGGAACTGCGCGACAGCCGCCTCGGCGAGGCCGGGCTCGACCGGGTCTTCCGGCTGGCCGAGAAGCTCGACGGCCTGCCCAGGCACATCGCGCTGCACCCCTGCGGCGTGCTGATCGGCAACGCCGGGCTCAAGGACGTGACGCCGGTCGAGCGCAGCTTCCTGGACTTCCCCATGTCGCAGTTCGACAAGGACGACGTCGAGGAGGCGGGGCTGCTCAAGCTCGACGTCCTCGGCGTACGCATGCAGTCGGCCATGGCCTACACGCTCGGCGAGATCAAGCGGGTGGACGACGCCGACGTCGACCTGGACGCCGTGCCCCACGACGACGCGGCCACCTACGACATGATCTGCGCGAGCCGTACCCTGGGGTGCTTCCAGATCGAGTCGCCGGGGCAGCGCGAGCTCGTGGCCAAGCTCGAACCGCGCACGATGCACGACCTGATCGTGGACATCTCGCTGTTCCGGCCGGGGCCGGTCAACTCCGACATGGTCACGCCGTACCTGGAGGCCAGGCACGGGTGGCGGCAGCCGTACTATCCGCACGAGAAACTGCGGGAGGCGCTCAAGGAGACGCACGGCGTGGTCGTCTTCCACGAACAGGTACTCAAGATCATCTCGGTGATGACGGGGAAGGACCTGCACTTCGCCGAGAGCATGCGGCGCACGCTCGCCACCGAGGCGGGACGGCTGAAGGTGCGCGGCCACTTCGTCCCGCTGGCCAAGTCGCGGGGCTTCTCCGACGAGGAGGTGGAGAAGGCGTGGAAGGTGCTCGACGCGTTCGGCGCCTTCGGCTTCTGCAAGGCGCACGCCGCCGCCTTCGCGCTGCCCACCTACCAGTCGGCCTGGCTCAAGCGGCACCACGCGGCCGCCTTCTTCGCCGGAGTGCTCACCCACGAGCCCGGCATGTACCCGCAGCGGGTCATCATCGACGAGGCCCGCCAGTGCGGGGTGGCCATCCTGCCGCTCGACATCAACAAGTCCGGCAAGGACTGGCAGGTCGAACGCCTGAAGGTCCGGGTCAAACCGGCCGACCTGGGCGACTACCGGCGGCGTGAGTTCAAAATCTCCGAGATCGGCAAGGGGTACGCGCTGCGCGTGCCGTTCTCCGCCGTCAAGGGGGTGAGCGAGGCCGAGGTGGAGCGGATGGTGGCGGGCCAGCCGTACACCTCGATGGCCGATTTCTGGGACCGGGCGCGGCCCGCGCGGCCGACCATGGAGCGGATCGTGCAGGTGGGCGGCCTCGACGCCCTGCACGACCTGCACCCCGGCGGCGAGCGCTGGCGCGCGGGCGAGCTGACCAGGCGCGATCTGATCGCCCAGACCGGCGTGCTGGAGCGCGCCTCGTCGTCCGGCGCGACCACCGCGCCGCGCCGGCGGCGCGGCTACACCCCCAGAACAGCCCCCCGGCAGAACGGCGCCGCGACCCCACCGGGTTCACCGGGCGGCCATCGTCTGCCGGGGGGCCTGCCTTCCGGCATACCTGATTCCGCGCCTCCGGACCAGCCGGAAGCCGGAAGCGCCGTGCAGTTGCCGCTGGGGTTCACCGAGCACATCGCGCCCGGCGAACTGCCCGAGATGACCGAGAGCGAGATGGTCGAGGCCGAGCTGGAGATCCTCGGCATCGACGTGAGCAGGCACGTGATCCGCTTCCACGACGAACTGCTCGACCTGATCGGCGTGGTGCGCTCCCAGGACCTGCTCGACCAGCGCAACGGTGCCGAGGTGCTGGTGGCGGGGGTCAAGGTGGCCACCCAGACGCCGGCCGTACGCTCCGGCCAGCGGGTCATCTTCGCCACGCTCGACGACTCGACCGGGCCGGTGGACCTGACGTTCTTCGAGTCGGTGCAGGGGCGGTGCGCGGCGACGGTGTTCGGGTCCTGGCTGATGGTGGCCCGCGGCGTGATCAGGCGCACCGGGCCGCGGGCGATCTCGATGCGGGCCGTGGACTGCTGGGACCTCGTCGACCTGGACCGCCTGTGGCGCGCCCAGGGCGTCGACGCGGTCAGGGCGCTGCTGGCCCAGACGCCGGAGGAACGCGAGAACGTGGGCGGCCGGCGGATCGAGTACGCCAACGGCTTCCTCCTGTCGCCCTACTCCGACCTGGGCCCGGCCATCACCGCCAACCCGCCTCGCAAGCTCTGGCACGCCAGCCAGGGCAGCTCGGGCCCGACCCAGATCGCCGTCTGACCCGCTTTCAGGAGGCCACGTCTTTCAGGAGGCCACGTCGGAGGCGGCGTGGCGGGCGGGGCGGGGACGTGCCAGCGGCAGGCGGCGTACCTGCGGGCTGTCGTGCAGGGAACGCTGGATGGCGGTGACGTCGCGCACGGTCCACGCGCACAGCACCGCGGCCAGCAGCGTCACGGCGAGCTCCGTCAGCCCCAGCCCGGTCAGCTCGCCCACGCTGGTGTCCAGCAGGCGGGCGGCCACCAGGAACACCGCGGCCAGGCACGACACCCACCAGGCCGTCAGCAGCCCCAGCCAGCGCCCGCGCCGGTCGAAGGGCGGGCGGGCGCCCCGCCACACCTCGTCGGCCAGGACGAACGGGGCGACCAGGTTGACGCCGGGCACCAGCCACGCGGCCAGCACGGGAGCCGCCGGGGCGGTGGGGACGTTGACCTGCCTGGCGCGGATCAGCCAGGTCAGGTAGGCGATGGCGGCGGCGACGGTGGTGCCGACCAGCAACATCATCAGGACGGCGAAGACGGTGACCGCGCCGACCACGGCCTGCGAGCCCCGGGCCTCGCCGCCGAGCGCGGCGATCTGCCCGGCGAGGCTGCGGCCGCGGACCTGCTCGAAGACGACCAGGGCCCCGAGGGAAAGGACCTGGATGACGAGCGTCAGGTAGACGGCGGAGGCAGCCCCTGTGGGTGGTGTCTGGACAGCCCGCACGTAGTTCTCCCCCCGGGCCATGCGCTGGGTTCTCCCCTAACTTGTATCCCGCGGGCCCCGGAATTAATCAGCTCACCACACCGGATTCCCACGCCCATGCGGCGATCTCCACCCGGTTCCGGGCACCGAGTTTCGACTGGATGCTCCCGAGATGTGTCTTTACCGTGGACAGCGAGACGAACAGCTCACCGGCCACCTCCTGGTTCGTCCTGCCCCTGGCCACCAGGCGTACCACGTCGAGTTCGCGCTCGGTCAGCGCCTCGTCGGGCTGCGCGGCGCTCCGCTTGGGCTGGGCCAGGTGCTGCAGCAGCCGGACCGTCACCGAAGGCGACACCAGGGCGTCGCCCGTCGCCGCCGCCCTGATGGCCTCGATGAGCAGCGTCGGGCCGCTGTCCTTCAGCAGGAAACCGGTCGCGCCCGCGCGCAGCGCGCCGTAGACGTACTCGTCCAGGTCGAACGTGGTGACGATCACCACGCGCATCGGGTTCTCCACCCCGGGGCCCGCCAGCGCCCTGGTCACCTCCAGCCCGTCCAGCTTCGGCATGCGGATGTCGAGCAGGCACACGTCGGGACGCAGCCGCCTGGCCTCGGCGACCGCGTCGGCCCCGTCGGCCACCGCCGCCACCACGTCCATGTCCGGCTGGGCGTCGAGGATCATCTTGAAGCCCGTGCGCACGAGTTCCTGGTCATCGGCGATGAGTACGCGAATAGTCACGGCCCCAACTCTAGAATCAGCCGTTCGGCCGAGGGGCAACCGGACGCTCGGCCGATCCGCCGCCCCCCGGTTGATCGAGAAGCTTTTCCCCATGAACGAGGTGCTTGCAGGAAGGGCGCTGGCCAAACGATTCGGCCAGACGGTCGCGCTGGGCGGCGTGGACATAGCGGTACGGGCCGGCGAGGCTGTGGCGATCATGGGGCCGAGCGGCTCCGGCAAGTCGACCCTGCTCCACTGCCTGGCCGGGATCATGAAACCGGACTCCGGCGAGGTGCACCTGCTCGGCCAGCGCATCGACGCCATGGGCGAACGACAGCGGAGCGCGCTGCGCCGTACCCGCTTCGGGTTCGTCTTCCAGTTCGGGCAGCTTCTGCCCGAACTGCCGGCCGAGGAGAACGTCGCGCTCCCGCTCATGCTGGGCGGCGTCACCCGCCTCCAGGCCGTACGGCAGGCCCGCGAATGGTTCGCCCCCCTCGGCCTGCAGGGCATGGAGACCCGGCGGCCCGGCGAACTGTCCGGTGGCCAGGCGCAGCGCGTCGCGATCGCCCGCGCGCTGGTCACCAAGCCGGCCGTCGTCTTCGCCGACGAGCCCACCGGCGCGCTCGACCAGAACACCGGCCACGACACCATGCGCCTGCTCGTCCAGGCCACCAAGCACAACGACGCCTCGCTCATCGTCGTCACCCACGACCCCAACGTGGCCGCCGCCTGCGACCGCACGGTCGAGGTCCGCGACGGCCACATCCTGGCACTCCGGGGAGCGCACGGATGAAGACCACACTCGCGCTCAGCTGGCGGCTGCTGCGTGGCGGGGGCCGGCGCGGCATGCTCGGCACCTGGCTGACCTTCGGCGCCGTGGCCATCTCCACCGCGCTGCTGCTGTTCGCGGTCTCCGCCAACTTCGCCTTCGACGCCCGCGCCGACCGCGGCGCCTGGCGCAACCCCGTCGCCGCCCAGGCCGGGGCGGTGGCGATCGAGGCCCAGCGCCACGACTTCGTCCGCGACCGGCAGATCACCGTCGTCGACCTGGCCGCGCTGCCTCCCGAGAAGGCGGCAGCCGGAGTGGCGCCCGCCGGGACGGTGCCGGCTGGGGTGGCACCCGCTGGGGCGGTGCCCGCTGGGGTGGCGTCCGCTGGGGTGGCGTCCGCTGGGGTGGTGCCTGCACCGCCTGGTTTGCCGCGTTTTCCCGCGCCCGGGGAGGCGTGGCTGTCGCCCGCGCTGGCCGCTCTGGTCAAGGAACTGCCCGCCGACCAGTTGGCCGGCCGCTATCCCAAGGTCGCCGGTCAGATCGGCGACGAAGGGCTCGTCCATCCCGGTGAGCTGGTCGCCGTCATCGGGCACCGTCCCGACGCCGCCGCCATGACCGCGCCGCGCAGCGACGACTGGATCGTGGGCTCGCCACCCACCAAGATCGCTTCTTTCGCGGGGGCGGCGTCGGAGGAGGCCGAGGCGTACCAGGTCCTGGCGCTGATCGCGACCGTGCTCATGATCGTGCCGCTGCTCGTGTTCGGGGGCGCGGCGGCCCGTCTCACGGTCGCCCGCCGGGACCAGCGCCTCGCCTCGCTCCGGCTCATCGGCGCCACCCCCGGGCAGGTCGCCGCCATGACCGTGGCCGAGGCGATCATCGTCGCCTTCGCCGGCGCACTGACGGGCGCCATCCTGTACGGCGTGGCCGTACCCCTGCTGTCGCGCATTCAGATCGGCGGCGGCGTCTGGTACCTGTCCGACCTGTGGCCCAGCCCTCTCGTCCTGGCCGCGACCCTCGTGGCGGTGCCGCTGCTCGTCGGCCTGTCGGCGGTGGTGGGACTGCGCCGGGTCGTGGTCAGCCCGCTGGGGGTGGCCAAGCGGGAGACCCCGCCGGGGCTGCGGTTCTTCCGTGTGCTGGCGTTGGTCGCGGTGCTGGCGGTCGTTCCCCTGCTGAGCAGGAGCACGAGCGTGAGCGTGATCGCGGTGGTGATCGGGCTGGCGTTCCTGTGCATCAACCTGGTCGGGCCATGGGTGGTGGCCCTGATCGGCCGGATCACGGCCGGCTCGGCCCGCCGTCCCGCACGACTGCTGGCCGGGCGGCGGCTCGTGGACGACCCGCGCTCGGCCTGGCGCACGGTCAGCGGGGTGGCGCTGACCGGGTTCGTGGCAGGCTTCCTGGGGTTGCTGAGCCCGTCGGCCTTCTCGTCGGATCCGGGGCCCGCGCAGTTGCGTGTCGCGGTGTTGTCGGGTTCGCCGCAGGACGCGGTGACACAGGCGAAGGAACGGCTGTCGAAAGCGGGGGTGACCGCAACGGTGAAGGCCGAGAAGAAGGTCGTCGTAGCCGCCCTGGGCTCCACCGCGGACGCCGCGGTAGTGGACCGGGCCAGGACGGCCCTCGACGGCCTGACCCCCGGCAGGACACCGACCACCGAGGCCGACGACCAGCGGTTCGGCATGCAGATGCTCGCCGACGTGGGAGCCGGGACGGTGGTGGTGCTGTCGGTGTCGTTCCTGGTGGCGATCGCCAGCTCGGGCATCACGGCCGCGTCGTCGGTGCTGGACCGCCGGCAGACGTACGCGTTGCTGCGCCTGGCGGGCACCCCGCTGTCGGTCCTGGACAAGGCAAGGCGGGCGGAGACGTTGATCCCGCTGACGGTGATGGGTGGTGGCGCGATCGCGGTGGGCGCGTTCTGCGCGATGCCGTTCATGCTGGGCTCGGTAAGCGTGAACGGCCTGATCACGCTGGCGGTCTGTGTGGGGCTGGGCTTCGGCGGAGTGATCGGGGCAGGAGCGCTGAGCAGGCCACTGCTACGCGCGGTCACCGCCGACCCGGCCCCCCGCCCCGACTAACTCGGGCCTCCGCTCTTCTCAGAAGGCGCTTCGCGCAAGGGGAGGCTCCGGGCTGTGACACGTGGGGGGCTCAGCGCCCCCCACACCCCCACAAGGGCAAGGTCCTCGCTCCGCTCGGGCGCTCTCCTGAGGGGCAAGCCCGGGTGAGGCGGTTGGGTGTCTGAAGGACGGAGGGCCGCGGCTCCGCGTGACGATCACACGATGATCGCAGCATCCGTCCAGGGTGACGTTGATGGAGTAGCGAAGGGGGACGCAGGGTGTCAGAGCACGGGACGGATCATGGATACAGGCGGGCGATCCACTCCTCGCCCGTGAGCACGTTGGCGCCCCTGGCCGGGAAGACGCGGCCGACCAGGAAGTCGTGCACGTCCGTTTCCCCGTCGGCGCAGCCGTCGCTGAGCACGGTGAGGCGGTAGTCGCGGTCGGCGGCGTCGTAGAGCGTGGCGGCGACCATCGCCCCGGTCGCCACCCCGGTCAGCACGATCGAGTCGACGCCCTGGGCGCGCAGGATCAGGTCGAGGTCGGTCGCCGCGAACGCGCTGGCGCGGTGCTTGAGCACGACGGCCTCGCCGGGCAACGGCTCGATGCGCGGGTGCACGAGCGTCTCGGGCGACTCTGAGTGGAACCGCGTCCCGGCTCCGTGCAGGCCGCTGATCACCTGGTTCCCGGCTGACACGTCGAGGCCGGAGGCCCGCAGCCCGAACCGGATGAAGATCACCGGGATTCCGGCGGCCCTGGCCGCGGGAACGACCTTTTCCACGACGGGCAGCACACCGGCGGCGAACGGATAGTTGTCCACGATGCCCGCCTGCAGGTCGCCGACGATGAGCGCGGTGGTCATACGGATTCCTTGTCTGTACAGGGTTGTTCTCGATCTCGCACGACGATAGTGGGCCGAACCAGGCAGCAGCTCGACGGCTACCTGTGGACTGGTCGCAGCGGCGGAAAGTAGCTCACTTCTCCCAGACGGGGACAGACGGCAGGCCCCGCTCCTGCCGGGCCCGGTCGGTCAGCTCCTGGATGAGTTCCGTCTTCGCGCGGGCGTAGTCGCCGGGAGCGATCCCGGTGGCGGCGAGCGCCTGTTTGAGTTCGGCGTAGCGGGCCGCGTCCGCGGGGTACTCGCGCAGGTAGTCGCGGAAGAAGCGCTGGTTGCGCCTCGGCCAGCTGTCGAGCGTGACCACGTGCAATTGGTACGCGCGGACGCCGCCGCTCGCACGCACGTACAGGAGCCGGTCGGACATGTCGTTGAAGTGCCGCTCATAGCCGAGGCCGGTGAGTACCGCCTCCTGCCGTTCGACCAGCGCGAGGTCCGCCGCCGCCATCAGGTCGATGATCGGCTTGGCCGCCAGGTCCGGGACCGCGGTCGAGCCGATGTGCTCGATCTCCGCGAACGCGCCGGGCAACGCCTCCCGCAGCTCTCGCATCGCGGTGGCGGCGCGGGCCGGCCAGGCCGGGTCGTAGGGGACGATCTGGATGCTCGCCTCGGACATGGCCTCGTCATTCCCGTGAGGTAGGACAGAGCGCGTGGGGGATGCGGTCGAGTACCCGGTGGCTGGCCAGGCCGTAGGCGTAGAAGTCGACCGCGTGGGCGCCGGCCGCGCGGGCGCCGCGCACCTTGGCGGTCAGGCGGTCGGCCGAGTCGTTGTCGGGGTAACCCGGGCGCAGCACCACGCGTACCTCGCGATGCTTGCCCACTGAGCGCAGGTAGGCGCGCACGTCGTCGGCCACCCTGGCGGCGTCGCGGGCGTAGGCCAGGACGGCGAAGGAGGAGACGAGGTCGGCCAGCGCGGCCGGGTCGACGCCGAGCAGCCAGGCGTCGTGCGCGGCCAGGGCCGGTGACGGGAGGCCGTCGCGGTAGCCCTTCACGGCGCCGGTCGGGTCGATGAAGACCAGTTCGCAGGTCACCGCCTCCGCTACCTCGGCGACCAGCGAGGTGACGGTCTCCGCGCGGGCGCGGGCGTAGGCGACGACGTCGGGGCCCGCGTAGGCGCTCAGGGCGGCCCGGGTCACCTCGCCCTCGGCGGGCGGGTCGCCGTCGAGGACGCCGCCGACGATCCGCGCGCACTCCTCGCGCGCCGCGTGAGCGTCGATGCCGAGGGCGGACGCCCGTGCCACGCAGTGGTCGCAGAAGCACAGGGCCATCAGGTACGCGTCCATCGGCCCCAGCGGCACGAACGATCGCTCGGCCCGCAACGGCCGGTAGTGCAGCCCCTCGGCGACGACGCTGTCCACTCCGAGCCTGGCGACGGCCCTGGCCAGCGCCACCGCGTACTGCCGCACGTCGGGGTGGGCCGGGCACAGGTCGGTCAGGTAGCCGCGGTCGCCGAAGCAGTTGCGCACGGTCACGTCGGGGTGCCGGGCGCCGAGCGTGCCGTTGCGCAGGAACACCACCCGTCCGTGCAACTTCAGCCCCCGTGTACGGCAGGCCGCGAGCAGACCGTCGAAGGCGTCCGTGTAGCCGGTCGGCGGCACCAGGCGCAGCCCGGCGAACAGGTCGTCCGGCACGGCGAAGTGGGCGCCGTCGTGCCGCAGGGTCAGCTTGGACGGCCCGTGCGGGGTGACATCGCGGGAACCGTGGTGGACGGCCCCGACGGTGACCCCGGCCACGCCGTACCCCAGCACCCGGTCGAGCACCTTGCCGACGCCTTCGCCGCGCAGGTCCTCGACGAGGACGAAGAGAGAACTGTCCACGTTCTGACCTTACGCGAGTGATCTCCTGTTGATTGGGCTCCGTCCACGTGAAGAAGATGCTCGCGGCCGCCGGCGCTCTCCCCGCCAAGGACCCCGCCGGTGTCCGATGGAGCCCGGTGCGGGGGTGCGCTTCCGGGGCAAGAAGGTATCGGTCAAGGCTCCTGGTCCGGCCCTGGTCGCGACCAAACTCAAGAAGCGGGGACCGCTCAGGCCGCTTGGAGAGAGCGCCGGGGAAAGGTGACCTCCGTCAGCTCTTCGGAGACCTCCCACAGGCGCCGCGCCGCTTCGGCGTCGCGTGCCTTCGCCGAGCGGCCGACCAGCTTCGGTGCGCCGCGTGTCTCCAGGAAACCGCGCGGGCCCGCGTAGCTGTTGCCCGGGATGTCGGCCACGGCCGCGTACAGCGTCGGGAGGGCGCCGTCGTCGTCGCTCTGCGCGAGCAGACCGACCGCCGCCTTCATCACGAGGTACCGCACGCGGCTCCGGCCGTCGAACCGCAGCAGGTTCGTGGCCGACGCCCCGGGGTGCGCGGCGGTCGCGATCACCGTTGAACCGGCCTCGCTGAGCCGTCGCTGGAGCTCCGAGGTGAACAGCAGGTTGGCGAGCTTGGACTGCGCATAAGCCCCCATCGCCCGGTACGGCTTGCGCTCCCAGCCGAGGTCGTCGAAGTCGATCGAGCCCACCCGGTGCCCGCCGGACGAGACGGTGACGACCCGTTCCCTGACCTGGGGCAGCAGCAGGTTCGTCAGGGCGAAGTGCCCCAGGTGGTTGGTCCCGAACTGGAGCTCGAACCCGTCGACCGTACGCGAGAACGGCGGGATCATGACGCCCGCGTTGTTGATCAGCACGTCGACCGGCTCGGTGAAGTCCTCGGCGAACGCGCGGACCGAGGCGAGGTCGGCGAGGTCGAGCCGCCGGACCTCGACGCGGCCGGTCATCCCGGCGGCGGCCGCCCGGCCCTTGGCGAGGTCGCGTACGGCGAGCACCACCCGCGCGTCCTTGGCGGCGAGCACGCGGGCGGCGGCGCGGCCGATCCCGCTGTTCGCGCCGGTGACGACGACGGTACGCCCGGCCATGGACGGGACGTCAGAAGCAGAGAATGTTGTCATGGACTACAAAGTAGGCACCGACAACAATGTTGTCAACAGACACATTGTGCTAGCCTCTGCCTGTGCCAGAAGCAACCGACGAGCGCCCCTACCACCACGGAAACCTCCGCGCCGCCCTGCTCGACGCGGCCGAACGTGTCCTGCGCGAGAGTGGCGCGGACCAGCTGGCGCTGCGCGATCTGGCCAGGGAGATCGGCGTCAGCCACGCCGCCCCGCGCCGGCACTTCCCCAACCGCCAGGCGCTGCTCGACGCGCTCGCCGTGGCCGGATTCGCCCGCCTGGACACCACGCTGCGCACCGCGATGGCGGGCGCGGGCGACGACTTCCCGTCCCGGGTGCGGGCCGCGATGATGGCGTACACCCGCTTCGCCACCGACAACGCGGCGCTGCTTGAGCTGATGTACACGAGCAAGCACCGGCCGGACGCGAAGCAGATCGCCGAGGCGGCCGAGGCGCCGTTCGGGCTGATGATCGAACTGATCCTGCAAGGGCAGGCGCAGGGCATGCTCCAGGCGGGCGACACGGCCCGGATCGGGATCGTCCTGTTTGCGACCCTTCAGGGCATCGCCGCGCTCATCAACGGCAACCTTGTCGACCCGGAACTGCTCGACGGACTCGTGGAGACCGCGGTCGAGCAGTTTCTCCGCGGCGCCCGCCCGCTTCCCTAGCCGCTGCGCGGCTACCACCTCGGGCTTTACGCTGTGCACTGATGTGCACACAGTAAACATCTTGCGTACGTATTACTCTTGCGATTACAGTGTTCACAATGGCGCCTTCGCCATGCCCGAAGATAACCTATTTCCTGTTTGCGCATACGCATAACGGCGCTGCGTGAATGCAGCATCGTAATGTCGATATTGACCATTCCTGTGAATTCAGGATAACTTTCCAGTCAGCTTCTCAAGGGGGCCCAGAGAAGCTGATCTGGAGGGTGGCACCACGCTGCCCTCATCGCGATTGCCCCCTTGTCGACAGGTCAAGGAAGGGAAATGCACATGAAGCGAAAAGCAGCTCTCGTCATCAGCGCCCTGGCGCTCGGCGTCGTCGGGTTCGCGGGATTGGGTCCCGCCGCCCAGGCGACTGACGACCCGATCGAACCCACTGCCAGCGAGCTGACCGTCGAAGTCATCGACAGTCGCGCCGACGCCGCAGGCCGCTGTGCCAACAACCGCCTGTGCCTGTACGAACACGACGATTTCCGCGGTCTCGCGCTCCGGATCATCATGCCCTCGCCCGGGGTCTGCGGGAACCTCCCACCCGAGTACAGGAACATGGCGAGCTCCCAGCAGAACGAATACAACCGGACCATCAAGTTCTACGCCAAGACAAACTGTTCCGGCTCGTCCGGCTACAAGGCCCTGGCCGAGAGTGAGGACAAGGACCTCACGAACAACGGCTTCGACAACAAGACGGATTCGCTGAGATAGCCGTTGTAATTCAGCGGCAATAATTCGCATCTAGGAGATGAGCATGCCGATCCGGCGATGGGGCATGGCCCTTGTGCTCCTCGTCGGAGCGGCATCCGGCTGCTCGCCGACCGAAAGGGAAACGCCGTCGAAAAGGCCGCAGGAGATCGCCGTTCCAGAACCCGATCCGCAAGTGCGGCAACTCACCATTCCTTTTGACGCCTACAACTTCAGCCCCGCCGAGGACATGACCCTGGATGTCGCCGAGGACGTCGTCGTCCGCGACTGCATGAACGCTCGCGGCCTGGCCTGGCAGGCGCTGCCCGGTCCCGGCGAGAGCGAGATCGAGCCGCCGCATCGCCGTCGCTACGGTGTCATCGAGTCGCGGGTAGCCGACGTGTTCGGCTATCACGCGCCGCCGTACCGGCCGGCCGTGGCCGCTCGCGGGGTCAAGGCGCTCGCCCGCGTCACCGGGGCTCCGCCGGGCGTACGCGAGGCGGCGAAGGCGTGCCTCAAGCAAGCCCGCGACAGCATGTACGGCGGCGCCCCGAAGGTCGACGCCGCCTTCTTCAACAAGGTCATCTTCACCACGTTCGACGCGGCTCAGCGAGACGAGGGGGTCGTCCGCGTCTTCCGGTCCTGGAGCGCCTGCATGGCGGAGGCGGGCTTCCGCTACCCCGACCCGCTCGCCGCGATCACCGACCGGCGCTGGTCGACGAAGGAGCCCACCGGGCAGGAGATCCGCACGGCCCAGACGGACGTGCGGTGCAAGGAGAAGACCGGCCTCGTGTCCGTCTGGGCCGCGGCCGAGACCCGCGTCCAGAACGACGCCATCCGCGCCAACCCCAAGAAGTTCCAGGTGCTGAGAGCGGTCAAGGTGCGGCAGCTCGCGGCGGCCCGCCGGATCCTCGGCTGACCTCCGGCCCGGTGATGGTGGCGCGCAGGAGGGCGATCCACCAGTCGAGCGCGCGGTCCCTGGCGGCCGTGTCCAGTCCGACGCTTCTGCGGAACTCGCCGCCGAACAGCGGCTCCAGCGCGACGGCCTGGTGCAGCCCGGCCATCGTGAGCTGGATCGCCTCGCGTGACGGCGGCGTTCTTCCGGTGCTCGCGCAGTGCAGGCGGGCCTGGGCGTGCAGGCGGTCCACCACCTCGTCGAGCAGCCCGCTGCCGGGGTCGCGCCAGCCGGACTGGTGCAGCGCGATCGCCAGGGCGGCGTAACCGCCGGCGTAGAGCGTGTAGAGGGTGTGGACCAGCGCGGCGGGGTCGACCGGGCCGTCGGCCCACGCGCCCAGGACGGTGCGCAGTTCGGCTTTCAGCTTGGACCCGCCGAACCGCAGCAGGGACTCCAGGAGTTGTTCGCGGGTGCCGAAGTGGTGGTTGATCGCGGCGTCGGTCATCCCGACCTCGGCGGCGACGGCGCGTACCTGCACGGCGGCGGGTCCGCCGGCCGAGAGCAGCCTGCTCGCCGCCTCAAGGATCATCCGCTTGGCTTCATCGGGTTTGCGTCGCACTCGGCCGGTCACGTGCCCACTCTACCTTGACTGGCCAAGGTAATTCTCTTACCTTGAAGGCCCAAGGTAAGGAGGCGTCGTGCGAACCACGATCGAGCTGGCGGCGGCGCTCGGAGTCGCGATCCACGATCCGGCGCCGCCTCGCGAGATCCGCTTCACCCGCGCGGGCTGCCGGTTACGCGGGCTCGACTGGGGCGGCACGGGAACCCCGGTGTTCCTGCTGCACGGCGGCGGGCTCACCGCGCGTACCTGGGACTTCGTCTGTCTCGGCCTGCGCGGCGAGGCCCGGCTGATCGCGCTGGACCTGCGCGGGCACGGCGACAGCGACTGGTCGGACGACTACCGCGTCGGCACCCACGCCGCCGACGTCGCCGCCGCGGCCGAGCACCTCGGCCTCGACCGGGTACGGCTGGCCGGCATGTCACTCGGCGGCGTGGTGGGGGCCCGCCTGGCCGAGTCGCGGCCCGGCCTGGTGGACAGGCTGGCGCTCGTCGACGTCGCGCCCGGCGTGGACTTCGAGAGCACCAGGGAGGTACGGGCCTTCATGTTCGGGCTGGGCCCGGTGGCGGATCTGGAGACGGTCGTGGAGGCCGCGCTGCGCGTCAATCCGCGCGCCGGCCGCGCCGGCGTCGCCCACCGGATGGGCACGCTGTTCCGCCGCGGCCCCGGCGGCGGCTGGGTGCCGAAGGGCGACCTGCGTCCCCCCGACTTCCCCGCCATCCTCGCGGCCGTCGAAGAGCTGCCCGCCCAGCTCGCCGGGGTGCCGGTGCTGCTGGTGCGCGGCGGCCGCAGCAGGGTGCTCACCCAGGCCGTCGCCGAACAGCTGGCCGATCGCCTCCCGAACTGGGAGCTCGCCGTCGTGCCCGACGCGGGCCATCTCGTCCAGGAGGACAACCCGGCCGACCTGATCACCGTGCTCCGTGCCTTCCTGACCTGACGCCAGGAAGGTCAGGAAAGGACCAGGTCGCGGATCGTGCGCAGGGAGTCCTCGTCGCGCGGGCCCATCACCAGCAGGCTGGTCACGGGGGACTTGTGCCACAGCTCCAGCCGCTCCTTGATCCGGCCGGGCGGCCCGACCAGCGAGATGCCGTCGGCCAGCTCGTCGGGGATCGCCTTGAACGCCTCGTCCCTGCGGCCCGCGAGGTACAGCGCCTGGATGTGCTCGGCGGCCTCCGCGTAGCCCATGCGGCCGATGATGTCGGCGTGGAAGTTGCGGTGTTTGGCGCCCATGCCGCCGATGTACAGGGTGAGCATCATCTTCACGCCGTCCAGCGCGGAGCGCACGTCGTCGGAGATGACGACCATCACCATGGCGGCGATCTCGAAGTCGGGGCCCCGGCCGGCCAGGGCGCCGCCGTACATCTCCTCGATCTTGGAGGGGAAGGCGAACAGCGGGAGCCAGCCCTGCCCGATCTCGGCGGCCAGGGCGACGTTCTTGGGGCCCTCCGCGCCGAGATAGACGGGGATGTCGGGGCGCAGGGGGTGGGTGATGAGCTTGAGCGGCTTGCCGAGCTCGCCGGGAAGGGGGAGGGGGTAGTGCGGGCCGTCGCTGGTGACGGGGGCCTCGCGCCGCCAGACCTGGCGCATGATGTCCACGTACTCGCGGGTTCTGGCCAGGGGTTTGGCGAACGGCCGGCCGTACCAGCCCTCCACGACCTGCGGGCCGGAGGCGCCGACGCCCAGCAGCAGGCGGCCGCCCGTCAGGTGGTCCAGGGTCATCGCGGTCATGGCCGTGGCCACGGGCGTCCTGGCCGACAGCTGGACCACGGAGGTGCCCAGCTTGATGCGGCTCGTGCGGGCGCCGTACCAGGCCAACGGGGTGAAGGCGTCGCTGCCGTAGGCCTCCGCCGTCCACACCGAGTCGTAGCCGAGCCGCTCGGCCGCGAGGACCGCGTCGGTCGCGTCGTCGGCGTTGCGCTGCCAGTAGCCGAGGTTCAGCCCGAGCTTCATGTGACACCTCCGAATTAAGTTCTATTAGTGCTGCGCACGCCGTTGGGTGTCAATGCACCATCTTTCGGGGAAGTCTGTTCTGTGGTTAAGGGTTTCTGTCGACTCGCCTTCCTGTTGCTGCTCCTACCTGCGGCGATGGGGACGACGCTCGCCACGGGAGCGGTGGGGGCGCCCAAGCCGAACATCGTGCTCGTCCTGGTCGACGACCTGGAGTCCGGCACGCTGCAGTACTTCCCGAACATCACCCGCCAGCTGGTGAGCCAGGGCACCTCGTTCGACCGCTTCTTCGTGACCAACTCCTGGTGCTGCCCCTCGCGCAGCTCCATCCTGAGATCCCAGTACGTCCACAGTCACGGCGTCCTGACCAACACCGCGCCGGAAGGCGGATTCGACAAGTTCTACCGCTCAGGTCTGGAACGTTCCACGATCGGCACCTGGATGCGTTCCGCCGGATATCGCACCGCCCTCATGGGCAAGTTCCTCAACCACTACCCGGGCGAGTCCGCCGCGCCCACCTACGTGCCGCCCGGCTGGGACGACTGGCGCGTGCCCGTCCGCAACCTCTACGAGGAGTACGGCTACCGCCTCAACGAGAACGGCACCCTCGTCGACTACGGCTGGGCCGAGGACGACTACCTCTCCGACGTGCTCGCCACCAAGGTGCGCGACTTCGTCCAGTCCTCGGGCCGGCAGCCGTTCTTCCTCTACCTGGCCCCGGTTGCCCCCCACAACCCCGCCAACCCCGCGGTACGGCACGCCGGAGCCTTCCCCGACGCCCAGGCCCCCAGGACCAAGAACTTCAACCGTGAGGACGTGGGCAACGAGCCGGTCTGGCTCCGCTCGCTGCCGAAACTCGGCCAGCGGGCCATCGACCGCGTCGACGAGCGCTACCGGGCCAGGCTGCGCGCCATGCTCGGCGTCGACGACCTGGTCGGCTCGCTCATGACCACGCTGCAGGAGAACGGCAAGCTCGCCGACACCTACATCTTCTTCGCCTCCGACAACGGCTTCCACCTCGGCACCCACCGCCTCAAACAGGGCAAGACCACGCCGTTCGAGGAGGCGATCCGGGTGCCGCTCGTGGTGCGCGGGCCCGGAGTGCCGGTGGGGGCGACCGTCCGGGACCTGACCGCGACCGTGGATCTGGCGCCCACCTTCGCCCAGCTCGGCGGGGCCGTCACGCCCGACTTCGCGGAGGGGCGGTCGCTGCTGCCGTTCCTGCGCGGGCAGGAGCCGCGGCCGTGGCGGAAGAACGTGCTCGTCGAGTTCAACCGGCCGCTCAACCAGATGTCGGCCAAGCAGACGCCGGTGCCCGACTACGCGGCGCTGCGTACCAAGGACTACACCTACGTCCAGTACCAGACCGGCGAGACCCAGCTCTACGACCTCAACCAGGACCCCGACCAGCTGAACAACCTCGCCGGGACCGCGCCGCTCGGGCTGGTGCTGGCGTTGCAGGCGCGGCTGACGGCCATGCGCGGCTGTGTCGGAGCCTCGTGCCGCATCGCCGACCTACAGGAGTGATCAGGTTTTATAGGCGTGACCAGGTTTATAGGCGTGACCAGGCGCACGGGACCGGGGCGGGCAGCCGGCCGGCGCGGAAGGCGCCCGGCGGGACGCCCATGACCGCGCGGAAGTCGGCCGACAGGTGCGACTGGTCGTAGAAGCCGGTTTCGGCGGCAAGTTCCGCCCATGGCTCCTCGCGGGCCCCGGCCAGGACGCTGCGGACCCGGTGGATACGGGCGTAGCGCTTGGGGGACAGGCCGGCGGCGTCGTGGAAGAGGTTGCGCAGGTGCCGTTCCGAGACGCCCAGCTCGCGGGCCACCTCGGGCACCCGGCCGGCGCCGGTGAGGAGTCCGGCGGCGGCGTCCACCAGATCGGCGCGGGCGGCGTCGGCGGCCGAGCCGGCCCGGACCCGCTCCTCCAGCGCTCCGGCCAGGCCGTGGGCCACCTCGGCGTCGTCGCGGGCGGCCAGCCGGTCCAGGAGGGTGTCGGCGGCGGCTCCCCACAGGTCTCTGAGCAGCACCACCCGGTCCACCAGCCCGCGCATCGTCACCCCGAGCGCCGCGCCCGCCGGCCCTGGGCGCAGCCGGATCGTCACGCAGCGCGGGGCGTCGCCCGGGGCGAAATAGGACGCCCGGGTTCTGGGCCCGAGCACCACCAGCCCGGTCCCGTCCCTTCCGCTGCGGAAGGCGAGCACGGCGGCGGTGTCCGGGGCGCGCACGTGCACCTCGTGATCGGTGTGCGCCCGCCGGGTCAGCACCTCGGCCTCCAGGGTTCTCATGACCGTGGGCAACCCCGACGCCGTGCCGATTCTTCCTATAGGCCGCCGGGGCGCCGCTGGCAGCGTGGACGGCATGATTCTGATCACCGGTGCCACGGGCACCATCGGCAGTGAAGTGACCAGGCTCCTGGCCGGGGCGGGCGTCCCGGCCAGGGCGATGACGCGCGATCCCGGCAAGGTGGCGGGGCCTGCCGTACAGGGGGATTTCGGGGACGTGCGGTCGCTGGAGGCGGCCGTGACGGGGGTGTCGGCGGCGCTGCTACTGACGCCGTTCGGGCCGGAGATCGCCGCGCACGACCGCGCGTTCGTGGACGTGGCGGCCGGAGCGGGCGTGAAGAGGATCGTGAAGATCTCGGCCATCGGGGCGGGCGACAGCGAGGACCCCGAGGACGTCGCCGGCATGCACGCGGCCGGCGAGCGCGCCCTCACCGGCTCCGGGGTCGAGTGGACGATCGTCCGGCCCTCGATGTTCGCCACGAACGCCCTGGGCTGGGCCGAGATGGTCAAGGCCGGGCAGCCGATCCCCAACATGACCGGCGACGGCCGCCAAGGCATCGTCGACCCGCGCGACATCGCGGCGGTGGCCGTGGCGGCGCTCACGGGCTCCGAGCACCACGGCCGGGTCTACGAGGTCACGGGACCCGACCTGCTCACCACCCACGACCAGGCCGAACTGATCGGACGGGCGATCGGGCGGCGCGTGGAGACGGTCGACGTGCCGATCGAGCGGGCCGTCGCCCAGATCCCCGACCCGGCCTACGCGAAGGCGGCGGCCAAGGGCTGGGCGTTCATCGCGGCGGGCGGCAACGCGGTGGTGACCACGGCGGTCCAGGACGTTCTGGGCCGCCCGGCGCGCTCCTTCGAGTCGTGGGCCAGGGACAACAAGGCCGCCTTCGGCGGCTAAGGCTCCGGGAAGGCGGCTAGGACTCCGGGAAGAGGGCGGGGTAGGCGTGCGCCAGGTGGTCGGTGACCGCCCGCGCCGCCTCCTCGGGTGATCCGGCGGCGATCGCGGCCAGGATGCGCCGATGATCGGCCTGCAGCACGCGGGTGTCGCCGAGCTGCTCGACCGCCTCGATCGCGTACCGCCGTACCGACTCCCGCAGCGAGCGCATGATCGCGGCGATCAGCCGGTTCCCCGAGGCGTCGGCGATGGCGCAGTGGAAGGCCGTGTCGTGCTCGACGAACTCCTCCGCCGTCCGGGCCCGCTCCATCCCCTCCAGCGCGGCGACGAGGCCGGTGGTGTCGGCGCGGGCGGTGGCGGCGCCGGCGGCGGCCCAGCGTTCGATCATGAGCCGGGTGTCGATCACCTCGCGCAGCTCCAGGCTGGCCAGGCCGAGGTGGAGCCTGAGCAGGTCGGTCAGCGCGCTGTCGGGCCGGGAGGTGAGCACGGCTCCGGCGTCCGGGCCCCGCCCGGCCTGCGAGGAGACCACGCCCAGCGTCTCCAGCACGCGCAGCGCCTCGCGTACCGACGAGCGTCCGACCCGGAGCTGCTCGGCGAGCTGGCGTTCGCCGGGTAGCCGGTCGCCGACGGTCAGCCCGTCCTCGACGATGCGGTGCTCGATCTGGGCCAGCACGTCCTCGAACGCGCGGGTCCGCTTCACGGGCCGCCATCCGGTGTCGGTCACGGGCACCCCTCTTGTCGCGTTGTATGGTCTGACCATACAGTGGTCAGACCATAGAGAGGAAGGAGTGCCGTGCGGGTCGCCCTGTTCATCACGTGCGTCAACGACACGCTCTTCCCCGGCACCGGCAAGGCGGTGGTGTCGCTGCTGCGCCGGCTGGGCTGCGAGGTCGACTTTCCCGCCGCCCAGACCTGCTGCGGGCAGATGCACGTCAACACCGGCTATCGCGATGAGGGGGTACGGCTGGCGCGCCACTTCACCGAGGTCTTCGCCGGGTACGACGCGGTCGTCGCGCCGTCGGGCTCCTGTGCGGCGATGGTGCGCGAGCAGTACCCCAAGCTGGTACGGCCCGGCAGCAGGGGAGCCGTGGCCGTGGCGGAGGTGGCCCCGAAGGTGCACGACCTGTCGGAGTTCCTCATCGACGTCCTCAAAGTCGACGACGTAGGCGCATATTTCCCGCACCGGGTGACATATCACCCGACGTGTCACTCGCTCCGCGGCCTCCACCTGGGCGATCGCCCCACCCGCCTCCTGCGGAACGTGCGCGGCCTCGAACTGATCCCCCTGGGCGGCGCCGACGAGTGCTGCGGCTTCGGCGGCACGTTCGCCGTCAAGAACCCGGCCATCTCCGCCGCCATGTGCGCCGACAAGGTACGCAACGTGCTCGACACCGGCGCCGAAGTGCTCTGCGCCGCCGACAACTCCTGCCTGATGCACATCGGCGGCACGATGAAACGCCAGCGGACCGGGGTGCGGATCATGCACCTGGCCGAGATCCTGGCCGCGACGGAGGAACGATGAGCGGCACCTTCCTCGGCATGCCCGGCGCCTTTCCGGCCAACGCGGCGGCGGCCGTACAGGACAGTCAGCTTCGCTACAACCTGCGCAAGGCCACGCACACCATCCGCGGCAAGCGCGTCAAGGCCGTCGACGAACTGCCCGACTGGATGGAGCTGCGCGCGGCGGGGAAGGCCATCAAGGACCACACCCTGCGCCACCTCGACCGCTACCTGCTGCAGATGGAGGAGGCGGTCACCCGCAACGGCGGCACCGTCCACTGGGCGCGCGACGCCGCCGAGGCCAACCGCATCGTCACCGACCTGGTCAAGGCCACCGGCGAGCGCGAGGTGGTCAAGGTCAAGTCGATGGCCACCCAGGAGATCGGGCTCAACGAGCATCTGGCCGGCGAGGGCATCACCGCGTACGAGACCGACCTGGCCGAGCTGATCGTGCAACTCGGCGAGGACTTCCCCTCGCACTTCCTGGTCCCGGCGATCCACCGCAACCGCTCGGAGATCCGCGAGATCTTCCTCGACAAGATGGCCGAGTGGGGCCGCCCCGCGCCGCCCGGACTGACCGACGACCCGCCCGCGCTCGCCGACGCCGCCCGGCTCCACCTGCGCGAACGCTTCCTGGCCAGCAAGGTCGCCGTCTCCGGCGGCAACTTCATGATCGCCGAGACCGGCACGCTGGTCGTCCTGGAGTCCGAGGGCAACGGCCGCATGTGCCTGACCCTGCCCGAGACGCTGATCAGCGTGGTCGGCATCGAGAAGCTGCTGCCCGCCTGGCGCGACCTGGAGGTCTTCCTCCAACTGCTGCCGCGCAGCTCCACCGCCGAGCGCATGAACCCCTACACCAGCACCTGGACGGGCTCCGCGGAAGGCCAGGACTTCCACCTGGTACTCCTCGACAACGGCCGCACCGGCGTGCTCGCCGACGAGGTCGGCCGGCAGGCGCTGCGCTGCATCCGCTGCTCGGCCTGCCTCAACGTCTGCCCCGTCTACGAACGCGCCGGTGGCCACGCCTACGGCTCGGTCTACCCGGGCCCGATCGGCGCCATCCTCACCCCGCTGCTGCGCGGCTTCGACACCGAACTGGACGCCTCGCTGCCCTACGCCTCGTCGTTGTGCGGCGCCTGCTTCGACGCCTGCCCGGTCGCGATCGACATCCCGGAGGTGCTGGTCGACCTGCGCGCCAAGGTCCCGCACGGCCGGGCCGAGCGCGCGGGCATGAAGGTCGCGGGCTGGGTGCTCAACGACGAGGTACGGCTGGCCAAGGCCCAGCGCCTCGCCACGCGCTTCCGCAAACTGGTGCCCAAGCGCCTGCCCGGCCCCTTGTCGGCCTGGACCGACACCCGGGACCTGCCGGACATTCCGGAAGAGTCGTTCAGAGATTGGTGGGATCGTGATGGGCGCGCGTGAGGAGATCCTGGGCCGGATCAGGAAGGCCGTGAAGGGCGCCCCCGAGGTGGAGATCCCGCGCGACTACCGCACGAGCGTCCCCGTGGCCGACCCGGTCGGGCTGTTCGCCGAGCGGCTGGACGACTACCGGGCCATCGTGCACGTGGTGCCCGCCGCCGACGTGGACGCCAAGGTGGCCGAGCTGACCGCCGGCAAGCGGATGGTCGTGCCCGGCGAACGCGCGTGGTCACGGGAAGAGCTGGCGGCGGCCGACGGCGTCGTCACCGGCTGCGCGATCGCCATCGCCGAGACCGGCACCATCGTCCTGGACACCCGCCAGGGCGAGCGGGCCCAGACGCTGCTGCCCGACTACCACCTGTGCCTGGTCCGCGCCGGCCAGATCGTCGGCGGCGTCCCCGACGCGATCGCCAGGCTCGACCCGTCCAGGCCGCTCACCTGGATCAGCGGGCCGTCGGCCACCAGCGACATCGAGCTCAACCGCGTCGAGGGCGTGCACGGTCCAAGGACCCTGGAAGTGATCATCAGCACCTGACTGGGTAGCCTTCGCACGTGTTCGACGCACAGCTCACCGTCACGACGGAACGCCTGGTCCTGCGCCCGTTCGGCCCCCAGGACGCCGACCGGATCCGCGCCGTCGTCGAGTCCGGGGCGATCTTCCTGCCGCCCGGCGCGCCCGCGCACGTCGCCGGGATCACCCCGTGGCTCACCGCGGGCGTGCACGAACTCCAGCGCTCGGGCACCGGCGCGCACCTGGCCATGACGGATGTCGACGGGCTGGTCGTGGGCGCGATCAGCCTGTTCAAGACCTCGTGGACCGCGGGAACCACCGAGGTCGGCTACGGCGTCCACCCGCTCTACCGGGGGCGCGGTTTCGCGCCTGAGGCGGTCACCGGACTGGCCGATCACGTCTTCGCGCACACCGACCTGCGGCGTATCGACCTGACCGCCAACCTCGACAACACCGCCTCGCTCCGGGTCGCCGAGAAAGCCGGCTTCACCAGGGAAGGCGTGCTGCGGGCCGCGGTCCTGGAGGACGACGGGCCGCACGATCTGGCCATGTTCGGGCTGCTGCGCGGCGACAGCCGTACCCCCAGAGAGGTCTTCCCGCACCGTGAGCTGCTCACGGCGCGGCTGCGGCTGCGGCGGCCGGACGAGCGGGACATTCCCGGACTGGCCGCGACCGGCGCCGACGAGCGGACGCAGGCCTTCACCACCGTGCCGCGCGGCTACACCGAGGCGGACGCGCGCGGCTTCCTGCGTCACGTCGAGCAGGCGCGCGCCGACGGCGCGGGCGTCGCGTGGACGGTCGAGGAGCGCGAGAGCGGGCGGTACGTCGGCGGCGTCGACCTCAAGGACACCGACTGGCGGATGCGTACCACGGAGGTCGGCTACATGACCGCGCCGTGGGCCCGCGGGCACGGCTACATCGGCGAGGCCGTGCTCGCCGTCGCGCGCTGGATCTTCGCCGAGCACGGCTTCCTGCGGCTCCAGTTGCGGGCCGCGGCGTCGAACACCAGCTCGCAGCGGGTGGCGGAGAAGGCGGGGTTCGTCCGCGAAGGCGTGGCACGCAACGGCGGCCACGGCGAGGACCTCGTCGTGTACGGCCTTATCCCTTCCGACATCCCTTCCGAGCAGGTGGGAAAGACGTCACTCTGAAGGGGTGACAATCACGGTGATCGGCTGGGACGGTACCGGCCTTCCGGCCATGGCGGCCGACCGGCTGCGCGCGGCCGCCCTCGTGATCGGCCCCGACGCCCTCCTCGGCGAGCTCAAGATCGACGCGCCGACCGCCTCGTCCGACGCGCTCATCGACGCCCTCGACGACCACCTCGAACAGGGCGAAGGCCCCGCCGTCGTGCTCGCGGAAGGCGACCCCGGGCTGTTCGGCGCCGTCGCCGCGCTGCGTGCCCGCGGCATCAAGCCCGAGGTGCTGCCCGCCACCGCGGTGATCACCCGCGCGTTCGCCTGCGCCGGGCTCAACTGGGAGGACGCCCTCGTGGTCGCCCCCGCCGGCGCCTACCAGCTCGCCCGCGTCGTCAACGCCTGCCGCGCCCACCCCAAGGTCGCCGTGCTCTGCACCGACGGCGTCGGCCCAGCCGAGCTGGCCCGCGAACTCGCGCCCACCACCCCGCGCTCCCTCATCGTCTGCGAGGACCTCGGCGGCCCCGGCCAGCGCGTCACCCACAGCCGCATGGGCGAGGCCACCACCCGGCCGTGGAAGGACCCCGACGTCGTCCTCGTCCTCGACCCGCTGCACCGGCCCAGGGAGACCGGCTGGGTGGCGGGGGCGCAGCCGGGGCCGCGCGAGTGGGCGCTGCCGTTCGGCACGGGGATCGCGCCGGAGGTACGCGCGTTCATCCTGGCCAAGCTCGGCCCCCGCCTCGGCGACCTGATCTGGGACGTCGGCGCCGGATCCGGAGAGATCGCGGTCGAGTGCGCCAGGTTCGGCGCGGCCGTCGTCGCCGTCGAGCGCGAGGAGGAAGCCTGCGCCCGCCTGCGCGCCAACGTCATCGAACACGGCGTCAAAGTCGCCCTCACCCGCGGCCAGGCCCCGCCCGCGCTGGAACCGCTGCCCGACCCGGACGCCGTCTTCGTCGGCGGCGGCGGAACCGACGTGATCGCCGCCTGCGCCGCCCGCGGCCCCCGCACGCTCGTGTGCTCGCTCAACACCGTCGAGCACGTGCCCGCCGTACTCGACCTGCTGCGCGAGCAGGGCTACCAGGCCGAGGGCACCCAGATCCAGGCCTCCAGGCTGACCGCCCACTCCGACGGCTCACACGGCCTGCACGCCGCCGATCCCGTGTTCGTGGTGCACGCACGGGTTCTCTGAACCGTCGCCGATCGGTTATCCTCGCGTGTCTTGTCTACGCACCGGAGAACCCCAACACATGAAGCCGCCGCTGCTGCTCATCGGGCACGGCTCGAACGATGACGGCGATTCCGCAGAGTTCGGCAGATTCGTCCATCGGCTCCGATGCCGCCTCGACGAGCAGGCCGCCGATGTATCCGGCGGTTACCTCGAACGCGCGACCCCCCGGTTGAGCGACTCCGTCGCCTCCCTGGTGGCACGCGGCCATCACCGCCTGGTGGCGCTGCCCCTCAGCCTCAGCCGGGTCAGCGACGACGACTTCCCCGCCGCCATGGCCCTGGAGCAGGAGAGGCACCCCACGCTCATGTACGACTACGGCCGCCCCCTCGGCCCCGACCCCCGCGTGCTCGCCGTCCTCGCCGAGCGGCTCAAGGACGCCGCCACCGACATCGTGGAGCCCGTCACCGAGCGGCCCCGCCTGCGCGTCGTCGACTCCTCCGCCGTCCTTGAGGAGTCCCCCAGGATCGAGCCGGGCGAGACCGCCGTCGTGCTGGTCGGCGAGGGTTCCACGGACCCGGTCGCCAACGCCGAGGTGCACCGGGTCTCGCGGCTGTTCTGGGAGACGCACGCCTACGACTTCATGACCGTCGAGACCGCCTTCGTCTCCGTCACCCCGCCCGGTGTGCCCGGCGGCCTGGAGCGCTGCCGCAGGCTCGGCGCCAAGCGCGTCATCGTCGTCCCCTACCTGCTGTTCGCCGGGGTCATGCTGGAGAAGGTCTGGGCCCAGGCGCTCGCCTACGGCGCCGGCCACCCCGAGCTCGACATCCGCTGCGCCGAGGTGATCGGCGACTGCGAGACCCTCGCCGACGTCGTGATCGACCGCTACGAGGAAGCGCTCCAGCTCGTCCACTAGCTAAGGTGGCGGGCGTGCTGGAAGAGACGATCGCCGCGATCCGCCCCGCCGACGCCCGCGCGCTGGCCGAAGCCCGTTCCCACCAGGACCGCCTCACCAAGCCTCCCGGCGCGCTCGGCGCGCTGGAGGAGGTCGCGGTACGCCTGGCGGGCTCGGCCGGAACCTCCCCGCCCCCGATGCCGGCGCCCGCCGCCCTGGCCATCTTCGCCGCCGATCACGGGGTCCACGCCCAGGGCGTGAGCCCGTGGCCGCAGGAGGTCACGCAGCAGATGGTGGCCAACTTCCTGGCCGGGGGTGCGGTGGCCAACGCCTTCGCCGCCCAGGTCGGCGCGTCCGTGACCGTCGTCGACGTGGGCGTGGCCGCCGACCTCACGCCCGCGTCCGGCCTCATGATCAAGAAGGTGGGGTACGGCACCGCCGACCTCTCCCTCGGCCCGGCGATGACGCAGGCGCAGGCCGTACAGGCGCTCGAAGCGGGCATCTCCGTGGCCCGCACGCTCATCGCGGACGGCGCCCGCTGCCTCATCACCGGCGACATGGGCATCGCCAACACCACGGCCTCGGCCGCCCTCATCGCCGCCTTCACCGGTACCGACGCCGCCGCGGTCACCGGCAGGGGCACCGGCGTGAACGACGAGACCCACACTCTCAAGATCGCAGTGGTCCGCCGCGCCCTCGACGCGGGTGCTTCGGCCGAGACACCCCTGTCCACCCTCGCCGCGCTCGGCGGGTTCGAGCACGCGGCCATCGCCGGGTTCATCCTGGGCGGAGCGGCGGCGCGGGTGCCGGTGATCCTCGACGGCGTCATCGCCGGTGCCGCCGCCCTGGCCGCCCACGCGCTGTCCCCCTCGGTCACGGACCACTGCGTGGCCGGCCACCGCTCCGCCGAACCCGGCCACGCGGTCGCCCTCGCCCACCTCGGCCTGCGACCGCTGGTCGACCTGGAGCTCCGGCTGGGTGAGGGGACGGGTGGGCTGCTGGCGCATCCGCTGGTGTGCGCGGCGGTCCGCGTCATGCACGAGGTGGCCACCTTCGACGCCGCCGGCGTAACCGAAAAGCCCATCTGACCAGCCCCTCGCCCCTTGCAACCTCCACCCGCCTCCATAGCCCCGTCAGGGCCGTCGCACCCCTCTAGCCTCACCCCGCCCCATCACCCTCACCCGCTACTCGCGCTCAGGAGCGCAACCCTGCGGCGCGCCGCCCCCAGCGCGGCATCCCGTCTCCACGGAAGCGCCCATTGGATCCCGGGCCCGCGTCTCGTGGCCGTGTGTCCGGGTCTCTGTGTGTCCGGGTCTCCGTGGGTCCGGGGCATCGGTCGTCGGCCAGGGGTCGCGTCCGGGAGTGGCCTGGCCGGGGATGGGGTGGTGAGTGTGATGATGGGGTTGTGACTCGTTATGGTGCGATGTACGGACCCGACATCACCTTCCTGGGCGTCGAGCGGTGCGATGTGCTCGATCCGGCCACCTACGCGGGCGCGGACGTGGTCATCGTCGGCGCCCCCTTCGACGGCGGCACCTCGAACCGGCCGGGCGCCAGGTTCGGGCCGATGGCGCTGCGCCAGGCCTGCTACCTGCCACACGACGGCTCCAGGCCCAGCCTGGCGCTCCGGGTGGACGCCCTTCAGGACCTGCGCGTGCTGGACGCCGGAGACGTCGAGATGTACTCGGGAGACGTCGAGAGCTCACTGGCCAACATCGAGGACGCCGTCCACCGGATCGCCGCCTCCGGCGCCATCCCGCTGATCCTCGGCGGTGACCACACCGTGGCGCTGCCCGACGCCAAGGGCACCGCGCGGGCCTTCGAGCCGGGCCGTACCTCGATGATCCATTTTGACGCGCACGCGGACACCGGTGACATCGAGTTCGGGCACCTGCACGGGCACGGTACGCCGATGCGCCGGCTCATCGAGTCCGGGGCGATCAGGGGGGACCGCTTCCTCCAGATCGGCCTGCGCGGCTACTGGCCGGGGCCCGAGACGCTCGACTGGATGGCCGAGCAGAACATGCGCTCCTACGAGATGACCGAGATCGTCGCGCGTGGGCTGGAGGAGTGCCTGACCGAGGCGTTCACGCTCGCGCTCGATGAGTGCGACCAGATCTTCCTCTCGGTCGACATCGACGTCTGCGACCCCGGCCACGCGCCGGGCACGGGTACGCCGGAACCCGGCGGGCTGTCGGCCAGGCAGCTTCTCGACGCGGTCCGCCGCATCTGCTACGAACTGCCGGTGGCGGGCATGGAGGTGGTGGAGGTGGCGCCGCCGTACGATCACGCGGACATCACCGCCTTCCTCGGCAACCGCGTTATCCTTGAGGCTCTGTCAGCGATGGCCAGACGCCGCAAGGACGGTGAGGGCGGGCCGCGCTGGGATCCCCGGCAGCCTCTACTTGACGGCCGCTAGTTCCACATTGCCAATCTTCCGTTAGGTTTACCTCCTAACACACCAACCTTCGCGAACGGGAGATTCGCCCCATGGGCCCCTACCTCCTCGGCCTGCGGCTTTCCGGCCGCCGGGTCCTCGTCGTCGGTGGCGGCCGGGTCGCCCAGCGACGGGTTCCCGCGCTGCTGGAGGCCGGTGCGGCGGTCACGGTGGTCTCGACCTCCGTCACTCCGGCGCTCGACGACCTGATCGCCGCCGGCCGGATCACCTGGCACGCCAGGCCGTACGAAGTGGGCGACTGCGACGGCGCGTGGCTCGTGCAGGCCTGCACGAGCGACCACGCGGTCAACGCGGCCGTGGCCGCGGAGGCCGAGGCCAAGCGGATCTGGTGCGTGCGCGCCGACGACAAGGACGCCTCGGCCGCCTGGACGCCCGCCTCGGGCAAGGTCGACGAGATCAGCGTCGCGATCACGGCGGGCGGCGATCCGCGCCGGGCCGCCGGAATCCGCGACGCCGTGGTCGACGCGCTCCGCGACGGCACCGTCGACGCCCGCCGTAACCGGGCGAAACCCATCGGTGTCGCCCTCGTCGGCGGCGGGCCGGGCGATCCTGGCCTGATCACGGTGCGCGGGCGGCAGTTGCTCGCCCAGGCCGACGTGGTGGTCGCCGACCGGCTCGCGCCCCGGGCGCTGCTCGACGAGCTCGCCCCCGACGTCGAGCTGATCGACGCCGCCAAGGTGCCGTACGGGCGTTCGCTGCCCCAGGAGGCCATCAACGAGGTGCTGATCGACCGGGCCAGGCAGGGCAAGTTCGTGGTCCGGCTGAAGGGCGGCGACCCGTTCGTGTTCGGGCGCGGCGGCGAGGAGATGCTCGCCTGCGCCCACGCGGGCATCCCGGTGCTGGTCGTGCCGGGCATCACCAGCCCGGTCGCGGTCCCGGCCGCCGCGGGGGTCCCGGTCACTCACCGGGGGGTCAGCCAGGAGTTCCATGTGATCTCGGTGCACGTCGCGCCCGACGATCCGCGCTCCACGGTCGACTGGCCCGGAATGGCACGCTCCGAAGGAACTCTCGTGCTCATGATGGCCGTGGAACGGCTGGCCAAGGTGGCCGAGGCCTTGCAGCGAGACGGACGTTCGCCGGAAACTCCCGTAATGGTGGTACAGGACGGTACTCTTCCCACGCAACGGGCGGTCACCGCCACGCTTGCCACCGTGGCCGACCGCGTTTCAGCGGCCGGGATACGGCCCCCGGCGATCGTCGTCGTCGGCGACGTCGTGAAGGTCGGCCAGGAGGTCGAGATGGTTCGATCGGAGCGGGTTCCGTGAATGCCATGGGTGACGGGCACCAGGAGTCCGCGGGGGAGCGGACGCTGTTCATGCCTCCCATCAGACAGCCCGCAGAGGTACGGCCGGCCGCCCCCGACCCGGCCGCCGAGCACGACGGCGAGCCACCGGAGGAGACGCCGGAGGCCGAGGCGACCCAGGATCCGGGCGCCGAGGACGTCGCCGCCGAGGACGTCGTGGAAGAGGACGTCGTGGAAGAAGACGTCGCGGACGAGGACGCCGGTGAGGTCGCCGAGCATGACGACGAGGCGCCAGAGGTAGCGGATCACGCGGACGTCGAGGCTGAGGCTGACGACGAGGCCACCGAGGACGAGGCCACGGAGGTGGCCGAGGACGCGGCGGGAGCCGTACCGGAAAAGAGTGAGGGCGCGCCCGCGCGGGCGGTGCGGGAGGAAGCGCTGCCCAAGGAGGCGGCTCAGCGGCTCGGCCTCGCACTCGACGCGCTGCGGCTGAGCGTGGCCGACCTGAGGTTCGGGCTCGACCTGCCCGGCGCCGAGGAGGCGAGGCAGGCGCGGGACGACCTGCTGGCGCAGTTGCGGGACTACGTGCTGCCCCGGGTGCGCACCAGCACGGCCCCGGCGCTGATCGTGGTGGCCGGGTCGACCGGCGCGGGCAAGTCCACGCTGGTCAACAGCCTGGCGGAGAAGAACATCAGCCGCACCGGCGTGCGCCGGCCCACCACCGGGACACCGGTGCTCGCCTGCCATCCCGACGACCTGCCGTGGTTCGGCTCGGGCGAGCTGCTCGGCGGGCTGACGCGGATCGAGAAGCCGACCCCGGAGACCGGGCTCGACAGCCTGGTCGTGGTGTCCACCGAGAAGCTGCCCCAGGGCGTGGCGCTGCTCGACACCCCCGACATCGACTCCGTCGTGGAAGAACACCACGACGTCGCCCACCGCATGCTCGACGCCGCGGACCTGTGGATCTTCGTCACCACCGCCGCCCGCTACGCCGACGCGCCCGCGTGGAAACTGCTGCGGCTGGCCAAGGAGCGCGGCGCCCGGCTCGGGATCGTGCTCTCCCGGGTCCAGCCGCGGGCGCGCGACGTGGTTGTGAAGCACTTCGTCCGCATGCTCACCGAGTACGGCCTGGGCGACGCCGACCGGTTCGTGGTCAACGAGGCCACGGTCACCGACGGCAGGCTGCCCGACAGCGAGGTCACCGACCTGCGGCTCTGGCTGGCCGAACTCTCCGTCGACGAGGAGCGCCGGGCCCTGGCCGTACGCGAGACGCTGGACGGCGTGCTCGACAGCTTCCGCACCCGGGTGCCGGAACTGGCCAGGCAACTGGAGGAGCAGGTCGCCTTCCGCAACGAGCTGCGTACCGACGTCGAGGCCGCCTACCTGGGCGCGCTGTCCGACATCGAGCGGGCCACCAAGAACGGTTCGCTGGTCAACGGCGAGGTGCTGGCCCGCTGGCAGGACTTCACCGGCTCCGGCGAACTCACCCGCGCCCTCCAGGTACGGCGGCGCGGCAAGGCGGCCAAGCAGACGCCCGAGCGCATCCAGGCCTTCCGCACCGCGATCCGCACCGGCCTGGAGTCGCTGATCGCGGCGGCGGCCAACCGGGCCTCCGAGGAGGTCGTGGCCCGCTGGCGGCACCGCGCGGAGCTGGGCGGGCTGCTCGGGGCCGGGCTCGAACGCCCCTCCGACGAGCTCGCGCGCCGGGCCAACCGGGCCATCGCGGCCTGGCAGGAGCACGTCACCGAGCTGGTCAGGACCGAAGGCGTGGCCAAGCGGTCGATCTCCAAGATCGTGTCGTTCGACGCCGACTCGCTGGCGTTGATCTTCATGGTGGCGATGTTCAGCGGCGGCAGCGTCGAGGGCGTGCCGCACAAGCTGGTCAACGCCCTGCTCGGCGCCGAGTCGCTGCGCGGCATCGGCGCGAAGGCGCTCAGCGACCTGCGAGCCAGGATCGGTGTGCTGTTCGACGAGGAATCCATGCGTTACGTGCAGGCGCTCGACGCGGCCGGGATACCGGACGAGTCGGCCGCGACGAGGCTCTACCAGGCGACATACAACCTCGAGGTCGCTCGATGACGGCTGTCACCACCACCGGAAGGCCGGGGCTCGGCCCCCGGCTCAACGCCCTTTCCAAGATCGTGGAGCTCGGCCCCGGACGGCTCGACGAGAAGCTGCTCACCGACTCGGGCGCCCTGCTGCTGCGTGCGGGCGACCGGCTCAAGCTCTCGTCCGAGCACACCGTGGTCGCGCTGGCCGGAGGCACGGGCAGCGGCAAGTCGACGCTGTTCAACGCGGTCTCCGGGCTCGAACTGTCGCCGACGGGCGTCAGGCGGCCGACGACGGCGCGTACCCACGCCTGCGTGTGGGGGCTCGACGGCGCGGCGCCGCTCCTCGACTGGCTGCAGGTGCAGTGGCGGCACCGCTTCGCCCGCGCCAGCGCGCTCGACAAGGGCGAGAGCCGCCTGCACGGGCTGATCCTGCTCGACCTGCCCGACCACGACTCGATCAGGGCGCTCACCGACAACGAGGCCGACCGGCTGATCGGGCTGGCCGACCTGGTGGTGTGGGTGCTCGACCCGCAGAAGTACGCCGACGCCTCCACCCACCGCCGCTACGTCACCGACCTGGCCGGGCACGAGGCCGTCACCGTCTTCGCGCTCAACCAGTCCGACCGGCTCTCCCACGAGGAACTGGCCGAGCTGGTCATCGACCTCAACGACCTGCTCAAGCGCGAGGGCGTGGCGCAGCCGACCGTCGTGCCCACCTCGGCCGTCTCCGGGCGCGGCATCGACAGCCTGAAGAGCGTGATCGCCGACGCCGTCTCCCGCCGGAGGGCCGCCATCCAACGTCTCGACGCCGACCTTGACCGGCTGACCAGACGGCTGGCCGAAACCTCACCCGTGGGCGAGGCGCCGCCCAACGTCGACGCCGCGCGCCGGGTCGGGCTGACGGACGCGCTCTGCGACGCCGTGGGCGTGCCCGCACTGGGCGAGGCCATGGAGAACATCTACGCCGAGCGGTCCGGGCGGTGGGTCGGCTGGCCGTACCCGCGATGGATCGCGAAGTTCCGGCCGGATCCGCTGAAGAGCCTCAAGCTGGACGAGATGCAGGTCGTCACCGGGCGGATCACCGCACAGCCCGCCGAGGTGGTCAACGCCGTGCAGGCGCTGGCCGACGGGCTGTCGGGCGGGATGACCGACGTCTGGCGGACGGGGCTGCACCACGCGGCGCGCTCGCGCTCCGGGCAACTGCCGCAGGCGCTCACCGAGGAGCTGGCCGAGGTCGCGCCAGAACTCGACCGGGTGCCGGGGTGGTGGCGGGCGCTCAAGGCGTGGCAGTACACGCTGGTGGCGGCGTTCTTCCTCGGGCTGGTGTGGCTGGGGGTCGGGCTGACGGCCGGTGACTCGCTGCCGACCGCGTTCGCGGTGCTCGGCGATACGGCGGCGCTGCCCTGGGTCGGGGTGATGATGGCCTCCGTGCTCGGATTGGGCGCGTTGTCGGCGGTCGCCTCGCGGAACTTCGTCGTTCTGGGCGCCTCGCGCGAGCGTGAGCGGCTGGAGCGGGAGATGCGCCGCCGGGTGGGCGCGGTGGCGGAGAGCATGGTCGTGGAGCCGGTTGAGCGGGAGCTGACCAGGCACAACGAGTTCGCCGCCGCCATGAGGGGCCTCACGGGCTGAGTTCTCCACAGGGGCAGGTTGTCCCCAGAACGGGGTTCGGCTGGTTCTTCCGGGTGCCGTTCGCGAGAACGTGGCCTCCGTCCGCGGGCAGCCCGCCCGCCGCATGGGAGGCAACCGATGAACGACATCTACATCACGCTCACCGGCAACGTCGCATCCGAGCCGCGCCAGTACACCTTCGAGGACGGGGTCCGGGTGACCTCGTTGCGGGTGCTGACCAGTCACCGCTATTTCGACAAGAAGACCGGGCAGTGGGCAGACGGGGAGAAGGTCTGCTTCGCCGTACGGTGCTGGCGCGCGCTGGCCGACAACGTCGCCCAGTCGATCCGGGTCGGGCATCCGGTCGTGGTGTCGGGGAAGTTGCGGATCAGGGAGTTCGGGGCGGAGGACGACCGGCGCTTCATGGCCGAGGTGGAGGCCTCTTCGGTGGGTCACGACCTGAGGTGGGGGACCGGCGTGTTCAGCAAGCCGGAGCGCGGGGCCTCGATCGTGAGCAGGGAACGGCGTGAACGGCTCGACGAGGACACCCAGGACTGGGCCATGGGCGGCGGCGGCCGTCCCCGGTCCGGTGCCGCGGAGCTCGACCCGGTGTTCGGCACGCTGGAGTCCCGTGAGCGCGCCCTGACCGGCGGCGACACCCTCCGTGCCGCCCTTCCGGCCGGGGCGGGGGAGGTTCGTGTGCTGGGCACGTCCATGGGGGATGCGGGTGACCCCGCGCTCCAGAGCGCCGGTGGTGACTTCGGTGGCCTCGGTGTTGCCGGTGGCCTCGTGCCGGAGGGTGAGCCCGGGGCAGGCGATGCCGGAGGTGCACAGGAGGTGGTGAAGGGCGAAGGTGGAAGCGCTCGCGAGCTGGGGAAGGGCGAGGGCGGTGGCGCTCGTGAGCTGGTGAAGGGCGGGGCCGGGGCGGTTCGGGAGCCGGGGAAGGGCGGCGTGGTGGCGGAGGTCGCTCGTGGGCGGCGGCGGGGGCGGCGTGAGGAGCCGGAGGGCGCGCTCGACGACGGTGACGTGCTGGTGAGAGTGCTCGGCGCAGCGGGCGACGGCTCAGGCGATCCCGTCGAGGAGCGGGCTGCCGCCTGAGTTCAGGCGGGCGGAGGAGGAGGGGGCACCGGCCGTGACGTGTCGGTGTCCCCGAGCCTGGCGAGCTCGGACACCGCGCGGATCAGCCGATGGTGTTGCCCGTGTCAGATGTTGAGAGCATCTGTCAGGTCCAGGTCACGCCCCGCACCATGGCTGCTCCTTTCCCGCACGGCCCGCTCGCGGAGTGAGCGGCATCCCATTCGGTGGCCGCTTGACGCAAAGGCCACCGAGCCAAAGGTAGCGGTTCCCGTCGCGCAACGCACACTCCGCAACTATTGTGTTACACATCGTTAGTTTGAGAGGAGACGGGATGGCGGCGACCAGTCACACCTCGGTCAAGTCTCGCGACGGTGTGTCAACACTGGCCGGCCGCTGGCCGCTGCTGGGGCAGCGCCGCGCCCTCATGGTCTATCTCATAGGGATCGTAATCCTGGATGTCGCGGCCATTGCCGTCTTTGCGACATCTGCCGAATTTAGCTGGTCAGATCTGCTGATGTTCGGCGCGTTGATGGCCTGTGGGGCGGTCTGCATCGAGGCGACCAGGCGGCTGGGCATGCCGGCCGGTGTCTCACGCGACCTGTTGTCGGCGTGGTGGCTGCCGGTGGCGCTGCTGCTGCCGCCGGTCTACGCCCTGTTCGCGCCGATCCTGTTGCAGGTGTTGCTCCAGTTGCGGGTGCGCGCCACGGTCCTGTACCGGCGCGTGTTCAGCTCGGCCGCCATCGGCCTGGCCGGGTGCACCGCCTCGGTGGTCTTCCACCACTTGGTCCCCGACCCGGCCGTCCTGTCCAGAGGCGGCGGCACCCCGATCCTCTACGCGGTGGCCTGCGCCACGCTGTTCGCCCTGCTCAACACCACGCTCATCGCCGTGGCCGCCCACACCGCCGACCCCGACACCCGCTGGCGCGACGTCCTGTGGGACCGGGAGAGCGTCCTGCTGGACGTGGTCGAGCTCTGCCTGGGCGTCACGGTGGCCATAGCCTGCGGCCTGAACCTGGCCTTGCTGGTCCTGGCGCTGCCGCCGGTCGTCCTGCTGCAGCGCAGCCTCCTGCACGCCCAGTTGCAGGCGGCGGCCCGTACCGACCCGAAGACCGGCCTCCTCAACGCGGCCGCCTGGCAGCGCGAAGCCGACACCGAGATCGTCCGCGCCCGCCGTACGGGCGAGACGCTGGCCCTGCTGATCATCGACATCGACCACTTCAAACGCGTCAACGACACCCACGGCCACCTGGTCGGCGACCAGGTCCTGGTGGGAGTGGCCGCCACCCTGCGCGGCCAGCTCCGCGACTACGACGTCGTGGGCCGCTTCGGCGGCGAGGAGTTCGTGGTCCTCCTCCCGAGAGCCGACATCTCCGAAGCCCGCCGCGTCGCCGAACGCCTGCGCCACCGCATCGGCCGCATGGCCATCCCCGCCGACGACGCCATGATCACCATCACGATCTCGGCCGGGGTCGCCATCATGAGCATCCACGGCGACGACCTGATCGAACTCCTCGCCGCCGCCGACCTGGCCTTGTACCGCGCGAAGGAACTGGGCCGCGACCGCATCTGCATCCCCGCCGTCCAGCCCCCACCCCCACCCCAACCCCCAGCCGACCCACCCCTCCCTCCACCCTGACCACCCCCACCCCAGGAGTTGTCACCCCGGCGCCGCGCGCGTGAGGTCTTCACCACGGACCCTCCCGGCCGCGTGCCGCCACGGCGCACGGGCACGCCTCCGCCCTTCCCGTGCCGCCTCGGGGTACCGGCAGGCCTGCGCCCTCCGCGTGCCGCTTCGAGGCACCGGCACGCCTCCGCCCTTCGCGTGCCGCTTCGGGGCACGGGCACGCCTGCGCCCTCCGCGTGGCGCCTCGGGATAAGGAGCACGCTCTTGCGCCCGGCGTGGCGCCTCGGGGCAGGAGCGCGTGCTTGCGCGTGGCGTGGCGCCTCAAGACACGGGGCATACCGCCGCTTCGCGAGTCTCTCCGGCCACGCGGCCTGGTCCTCCCGCGTGTTCCCGGTGCCGCTCGGCTCGGCTGTCAGGCGGTAGCTCGCCGGGTGTTCTTCCGTCGGCCGTGGGGTGCCCCGCCCGCCTGTCGTGCAGCCTGCTTGTGCGTCCGTGACGGGCGCCGGTGTCTCGGGCGTGTGGTGCGGCGGTGATGTGCAGGCGTATCGGCTGTGGGGCTCAGGCGTGGGGATCGGGTGTGAGCTGTGGGGCTGTGCTGTGGGGCTGTGCTGCGGGGCTGGGGTTTGGGGTGTGGGGTTCTTGGGTGGTGGGGAGGTTGCGTGCTTGACCGCAGGGTTGGGGTATATCGCTGGGGTTATCCCCAGGTGAGATGGGACGGATGGGTGGCGTGCGCGGATAGTACTAGCACGTCATGTACCACACCCCGGAGGTCCCATTGCGCGCCACCGGCGCCTTAGCCGCCCTCTTGCTGGCCGGATCCCTTCTTGTCCACCCCCTTCCCGCCAGTGCCGCAGAGCCTGGTGCGGCGACGGTGGTTCCGGTGCAGGTCACCGGGGATCCGGCCAAGCGTTTCAATCTGGTGCTTCTCGGTGACGGGTATACCGAGAGCGAGCAGGCCGCCTTCAAGACCGACGTGGACCGGCATCTCAACGTGATGTGGTCCATCGAGCCGTTCAAGAGCTACCGGAACTACATCAACGTCTACCGTGTGGACATTGTCTCGGGCGAGTCCGGGATCAGCTGCGATCCTGATCTCAGTTCGCCGCGGAAGAACACGCCGCTGAGCATGGGGTTCTGGGGGCAGTGCAACGCGCAGAGCGTGCAGCGGCTGATCACGATGAACAACTCCGCCGCCAACCGCTACGCCAACATGGTCACGGGCACCACGCCGGGCAATCGGCAGATTCTGGCGCTGGGCAACAGCAAGACGTACGGCGGCGCGGGCGGCTCCTACGCCACCGCCTCCGGCAGCAACGCGATGTCGGCCCTGATCAGCCCGCACGAACTGGGCCACTCCCTGGGCGGGCTCCAGGACGAGTACGACTACTACCAGCGCGGCGTCCCCGGCGGCGCCTACACGGGGCCGGAGCCGTCCAGCGCGCACCACTCGTTGCTGACCGAGCAGCAGATGCTCGACCAGAAGCGCAAGTGGTGGCGCTGGCTGGGTGAGGAGAGCGAGTCGGGCGGGCCGATCGCGCGGTTCGAGGGCGGGCTGTACGCCTCGACGGGCGTGTGGCGGCCCTCGCGGCACTCGATGATGAAGTCGCTCGGCTACTACTTCGACCAGGTCAGCCGCGAGGTGATGGTGCAGCGCATCACCGCGAAGACGGACGTGATCCAGGGTTCGACGCCGGTGAACGCGCCGGTGGGGGCGGACCGGGTGTTGTGGGTGGAGCCGATGCGGCCGCTTGGTCACGCGTTGAAGGTGACCTGGAGTGTGGACGGCGCCGCCGTACCCTCGACTGAGGATGCTCTTGACCTGCGGACCTTGAACCTGTCGCCGGGGACGCACACGGTCACGGCGACGGTGGCGGACACGACGGAGTTCGTGCGGGACCCGGCGGTGCGCGCCGCGCTCACCCGCGGCAGGACCTGGACGGTCGACACCACGCTGACCACGCCGCCCGACGGGCTGACTCCCGGCATCGTCTCGGCCGCGCCCACGACCAGGCCGGCCGGGCGCGGCGACGTCATGTACGTGGAGACCACGCATCCGGCGCAGCAACTTGTCCCGGTGACCTGGAAGCTGGACGGGACGAAGGTGGGCGACTCGGGCAGCGACTTCGTGCTCAAGGACCTGAGCCCGGGTGTCCACACGCTCACCGCGACCGCCGGGGCGGACACGGTGACCTGGACCGTTGACGGGACGCCGCCCACGACCGGCTACGAGCTGTCCGATCCTGTGGTGAAGGACGGTGATCTGTACCTGTACAACGGGCCGTTCACGATGCGGCTGACCGGCCGCGACGACAAGGACGGCTACGTGGTGTCCGAGTCGCGTGTGGACGGCGACGGCTGGTTCAACTACTTCGGCTGGCCGACCTCGGCGGACCTGCCGTGGACGTTCAGCGAGAGCGGCACCGTCATCGACCATCTCGTCTACGGCAAGTTGCCGCGCGGCCGCCACACGATCGAGTACCGCTCCATCGACGCGGCGGGCAACTACGGCAGGGCCGGCAGCTTCCGGGTGGCCACGATGGCGCCGCCGCCCGCGTGCGACCGCACGATCACGGGCACGTACCGCGGCGCGCTGGTGGTCACGTCCGGTGTCACCTGCTTGGAAGGTGCAAAGGTGTCCGGTCCCGTGTCGGTACGGCCCGGCGCCTCCCTGGTCATGCGCGGCGGCAGCATCTCGGGCGTCCTGAGCACGTCCAAGGCGGCACAGGTGCACCTGCTGAAGGGCCGCGTGAACGGCGCGGCGGAGATCAAGGGCACCACGGACGCCCTGGTCATCGCCGGGACCGAGGTGCGCGGGGCGCTCGTGCTCACCGGGAACCAGGCGCCGGCGCTGGCCGGGAGCACCGTGCGGGGCGCGCTGGTCTGCACCGGCAACAGCGCCGCCCCCGCCAACCTGGGCGCGGCGAACCGGATCACCGGTGCCGCGACCTGGCAGTGCGCGCACGCTGGCCGTCCCGATCCGGCCGCCGCCGTCTCCGGCGCGATGGCCAAGGTGGCGGCGGTGCCGTACACGGCGGTGGAGAACTCCTCGGCGCCGCAGCACGGCGACGACGGACACCGGCACTGACGCCGAAGGGGCGGGCGCTCCCCTCCCGCGCCCGCCCCTTCGAGACCCCGGCCGCTACTCGAGGTTGCCCAGCCGCAGCGGCTCGCCGACCTCGTGCATGTGCTGCAGGGCCTCATGGTGCGACTGGATCAGGCTGGTCTCGTAGTAGGGCACGTCGATCTCGGCGCAGTGGTCGCGGACGAACGACTGGGCGAGAGGCAGGTGCGGGCTGGGCATGTTCGGGAACAGGTGGTGCTCGATCTGGTAGTTGAGGCCGCCCATCGCGATGTCGGTGACGACGCCGCCGCGCACGTTGCGGGTGGTCAGGACCTGGCGGCGCAGGTAGTCGAGCTTCTCACCCTGCTTGAGCGTGGGCATGCCCTTGTGCCCGGGGGCGAAGACCGAGCCCATGTACAGGCCCCAGAGTCCCTGGTGGATCGCGAGGAAGATCAGCGCCTTCACCGGCGACAGCACCATGAACAACGCCGCCAGGTACCCGACCACGTGAACGGTCAGCAGGACGCCCTCGACGGCCTTGAACTTGAGCTTCGGGTTGGTCAGCGAGCGGAAGCCGGACACGTGCAGGTTCAGGCCTTCGAGCAGGAGCAGCGGGTAGAACAGCAGCGCCTGACGGGGGCCGATGATGCGGGCCAGGCCCTTGCTGGAGCGCGCCTGCTCCTTGGACCAGACGATGACGTCGGGGCGGACGTCCGGGTCGAGTTCCTCGTGGTTCGGGTTGGCGTGGTGGCGGGTGTGCTTCTCCATCCACCAGCCGTAGCCCATGCCGACGAGCAGGTTGCCGGTGACCCAGCCGGTCATCCTGGTGGGCTTCTCGGTACGGAAGACCTGACGGTGGGCGATGTCATGGGAAACCAGTGCGACCTGGGCGAACATGACGGCGAAGAACACGGCCACGCCCACCTGCCACCAGGAGTCGCCGAGCGCGAAGAAGGCGGCCAGGCCTCCGGCGTACAGGCCGAGGATGAGGCCGATTCGCACCACGTAGTAGCCGGGGCGCCGGCGCATCAGGCCGGCGTCGGTCACGCGCTGGAGTAGCCGGGCGTAGTCGCTGCCGGTACCCGGCCGCGCGATCGTCTCGGTGGTCATGCTGATGAGTCTGTTGAAGATCTCCCCCCGTTCTAAGCCCGTGGACACCCCGAACCATAGGGGGGCTAGCCCTACCTTCTGACGTGGACCCGGCAGCGGGCCTGGTACTTGTCCTCGCCGCCCACGTGCTCGGCGACCACATCGGTCGCGCTGCCGTCCGCCTGCGTCACCCGCTCGTGGAAGATCGCGTCGTTGCCGCAGACCAGGCAGATCGCGGTGAGCTTCGTCACGTGCTCGGCCAGCGCCATCAGAGACGGCAGCGGCTCGAACGGCCGGCGGTCGAAGGTCACGTCCAGACCGGCGACGACCACGACGGCGCCGCGCACCGCCAGCCGGTCGGCGACCTCGGCCAGATCGGGGCCGAAGAACTGGGCCTCGTCGACCGCGACCAGATCGGCGGCGGGGTCGGCCATGGACTCGATCCCGGCGGCGGTCGCGGCCGAGCGGGCCGGGTGGCCGGCGCCGGCGTGGGAGGAGATCCGGTCCGCGCCTCTGCGTACGTCCAGCCGGTGGGTGAACACCTCGACCCGGCGTCCGGCGATGACGGCCCGCCGTACCCTCCGCAGGAGCTCTTCGCTCTTGCCCGCGAACATCGGCCCCGCGATGACCTCGACCCGTCCCTGGCGCACCCGCACACGTTAACCGCAACCGTGGCCGGGGCGGGGTGACACACGCCCTAAGCTAGAGGGCATGGCCGAGTACATCTACACGATGCAGCGCGTACGCAAGGCGCATGGCGACAAGGTTGTCCTGAACGATGTCACGCTTTCGTTCCTGCCCGGCGCGAAGATCGGCGTGCTCGGCCCGAACGGCACCGGCAAGTCCACTCTGCTGCGCATGATGGCGGGCCTGGAGCAGCCCTCCAACGGTGACGCCAAGCTGATGCCCGGCTACACCGTGGGCATGCTCCAGCAGGAGCCGCCGCTCAATGAGGACAAGACCGTCCTCGGCAACGTCGAGGAGGCGGTGGCCGAGACCAAGGGGATGCTCGACCGCTTCAACGAGATCGCCGAGCTGATGGCCACCGACTACAGCGACGCGCTGCTGGAGGAGATGGGCAAGCTGCAGGACGAGCTCGACCACCGCAACGCGTGGGAGCTCGACTCGCAGCTCGAGCAGGCCATGGACGCGCTGCGCTGCCCGCCGCCGGACGCCGACGTGACGACGCTGTCCGGTGGTGAGCGCCGCCGCGTGGCGCTGTGCAAGCTCCTGCTTGAGGCGCCCGACCTGCTGCTGCTCGACGAGCCCACCAACCACCTGGACGCCGAGAGCGTGCAGTGGCTGGAGTCGCACCTGGAGAAGTACGCGGGCACCGTCCTGGCCGTCACCCACGACCGCTACTTCCTGGACAACGTGGCCGGATGGATCCTGGAGCTCGACCGCGGCCGCTGCTACGCCTACGAGGGCAACTACTCCACCTATCTGGAGGCCAAGGCGCAGCGTCTGAAGGTCGAGGGCCAGAAGGACGTCAAGCGCAAGAAGCGCCTGGAGGACGAGCTGGAGTGGGTCCGCTCCAACCCGAAGGCCCGCCAGACCAAGAGCAAGGCCCGTCTGCAGCGCTACGAGGAGATGGCCGCCGAGGCCGACAAGCACCGCAAGCTGGACTTCGAGGAGATCCAGATCCCGCCGGGCCCGCGCCTGGGCACCACGGTGATCAGGGCCGAGAAGCTCACCAAGGGCTTCGAGGACCGCGTCCTGATGGAGAACATCACCTTCGACCTGCCCCGCAACGGTATCGTCGGCATCATCGGCCCGAACGGCGTCGGCAAGACCACGCTGTTCCGCATGATCACCGGCCAGGAGAAGCCCGACAACGGCGCCATCATCGTCGGCGACACCGTCAAGATCTCCTACGCCGACCAGTCGCGCGGCGGCATCGACCCGAACAAGAACGTCTGGGAGGTCGTCTCCGACGGCCTCGACTTCATCAAGGTCGGGCAGGTCGAGGTGCCCTCGCGCGCGTACATCGCGGCGTTCGGCTTCAAGGGCCCCGACCAGCAGAAGAAGGCCGGCGTGCTGTCGGGCGGCGAGCGTAACCGCCTCAACCTCGCACTCACCCTCAAGCAGGGCGGAAACGTCCTCCTGCTCGACGAGCCCACCAACGACCTCGACACCGAGACGCTGGGCTCACTGGAGAACGCCCTGCTCGACTTCCCGGGCTGCGCCGTCATCACCTCCCACGACCGGTGGTTCCTTGACCGGATCGCCACGCACATCCTGGCTTGGGAGGAGGGCTCGAACTGGTTCTGGTTCGAAGGCAACTTCGCCGACTACGAGAAGAACAAGATCGAGCGTCTGGGCGCCGACGCCGCCCGCCCCCACCGCGTCACCTACCGCAAGCTCCACCGCGACTAGCTTCACCGGTTTCCGGCTGCTCGCCGTATTAGGCCGCCGTCCTCGTCCACGAGGGCGGCGGCCGGTTTACGCTGCCCGGCCTTAGACGCTTCTTCTAACCTGCGTTCGTGCCTTTCTCCTGCCTGTGATGGGTGCGGCCCTTCTGCTTGTGGCTCGCGGCCGATCGGGGTGTTTCCCTCGGTGCGCTGCCCATCCGTTACGGCTCCGCCGCCCCCACGCCACCCGCCGACGTACGCTCGCGCCGATCGGGGGGATCGCTTCTCACGTCGGACGTGGTACCCGCCGTCACGGCTCCGCCTGCCCAGGCAAGTGCCACAACGGGACCGGCGGCGATCACCAGCATGGTGAGGGCGGCGGCGCCCAGTTGTCCCGTGGACAGGAGTGGGGTGACGGTCGCGGCTCCCAGGGGTGGGGTCGCCTGCATGAGGGTTCGCAGGAGGGCGAAGCCTCGTCCGCGCATCGGGGCGGGGATCCTGGCCATCCTGAGTGACTGGGCCCAGACCGTCATCGGGGCGCTGAACAGGCCGATGACCAGGAAGCCCGCTGCCACCGCCCAGGTGTTCGGGGTCGCCAGCACGGCCAGGAAGCCGGTGGCGGCCAGGAACTGAACCATCGCTATGGCCCGCATAGGGCGTCGGCCGGGGCTGCGGCTACCGGCGGCCGTCGCGCCCAGCAGTTCGCCGACGGCCAGGGCTGAGAGCAGGACACCCAAGGTCTGTGCGCCGCCGGTCAGCTGGGTTTTGGCCAGCCACGGGGCGGCGACCAGGAGCATGCCTTCGGCCACGTTGAACGCCATGAACGCCAGCGTGGTGACGACCAGAACCCGGTCTCGGAACAGGAACCCGAGCTTCTTGCCGTGCGGTCCGGACAGGCCTGTCGCCGGGCTGACCGGGCTGAACGAGGTCGCCCGGCTCGTCGGGTCGTTGGGTTCCGCTGGAGGGACCTGTGTGGTGGGTGGTAGCTGGGACGGGATGCCGGGGTGGTTCGGCGAGGGTGGGGACAGGGTGTTTGGTTGTCCTGGGGGTGGGGTGGCGGGGAGAGCCGGTGAGGGGGACAGGGGGCGGCGGACGGTCAGGGCTGCTGTGGCGAACAGCGCGTAGGACAGGGCGTCGAAGGCCAGGACCAGCTCGCTGCCGATGGTCCCGATCAGGAACCCGGCCAGCGCGGGGCCGAGCACGCCCGCGACGCTGAAGCTCACCGACTCCAGCGCGTTGGCCGCGTCTCGGTCGCGGGGTTCGACCAGGTCGGGGATCGCTGCCGGGAATCCGGCCAGGGGGATCATCTTGAACAACCCGTACACGGCGGCCACCACGAACGGGAGCGGCTCCGGGACGCCGCCCAGCGCCGAAGCGAGCGGTACCGACGCCATGGCCAGCCCGCGCACCACGCTGTCGACCGCGAGCACGTGCCGTTTGTCGAAACGGTCCAGCACCGGTCCGGCCAGCAGGCCTCCGGCGAAGACCGGCAGGGTGTAGCAGATCGCCAGCAGGCCCAGTTGGCCGGCGCCACCTTCACGGGCCAGCACCAGCCAGGTCAGCGCCACGAACGTCATCCCATCGCCCACCAGCGACAACGACGAGCCGAGCCACAACACCCGGAAGTCCCGCCCGGCCAACGCACGCCGATAGGGCCCGAGCCGGGCCCGCACCTGAAGCACCATGCCGCCCACCCTCCCGCCCGGCCAGCCCCACACGCTGGCGCCCATCGGCCACCGACCCCGCCTTCACCCAAGCGTCTTCGGGGTAATGCCGCAGCGGTCCAGGAGACGCCGAGTGGTGGTCACGCGCTCCCGATCAGCACCGCGAGCTGTCCCGCTTCGGCCGAACGCCGGGCTCAGGAGCGTCGCCGGTCCACGGGGGCCGGACAGGGCGGTGGCGGGTCAAAGGTGGTGTGGGGATGGTGTCCGATGGGTGCCGGTTGGCTGGTCAGGGGTGTGGCAGGCTGGTTGGGATGATTGATGAGGAGGTGGCCTTCGCGGCCATGGAGAGCCGGGATCCCCGGTTCGACGGGTGGTTCTATGTCGGGGTTGCCACCACCGGGATCTACTGCCGTCCCAGTTGCCCGGCTGTCATGCCGAAGCGGCAGAACGTTCGCCTCTTTCCGTCCGCCCACGCGGCCCAGGCCGGCGGGTTCCGGGCGTGTAAGCGGTGCCGGCCCGATGCCGCGCCCGGGTCGCCGGAGTGGAATCTCCGGACCGATCTGGCCGCCAGGGCGATGCGGCTGATCGCCGACGGGGTGGTGGACAGGGAAGGGGTGGCGGGCCTGTGCCGGCGGCTCGGGTACAGCGAGCGGCAGGTGCATCGCCAGCTCGTCGCCGAGGTCGGGGCCGGGGCTCAGGCGCTGGCGCGGGCGCAGCGGGCGCGTACTGCCAGGATGTTGCTGGAGTCGAGCGGGCTGCCGGTGAGTGATGTGGCGTTCGCGGCCGGGTTCGCGAGCATCAGGCAGTTCAACGTGACGATGCGTCAGGCCTATGGGAGCACGCCGAGCGCGATGCGTGGGGAGCGGCGGGTGCCGTCCGGGGTGATCGCGTTGCGGCTGGCGTTCCGGCCGCCGATGGACGTTCGTGCCATGCTCGACCGGCTGGGGAGTGAGGGGCTGCCCGGGATCGAGGAGTACAACGAGGGGTATACGAGGTCGCTCGATCTTCCTCATGCTCCTGGGATGGTCACGCTCACCGAGGTTCCGGGCGCCGGTCATGTCGGGTGTGAGCTGCGGCTGGATGATCTGCGGGACCTCGCCGCGGCGGTGCGGCGCTGTCGCCGGCTGCTCGACCTGGATGCCGACCAGCACGCCATCGACGCCTTCCTCGCCGCCGACCCGCGGCTCGGGCCGAGCGTGGCCGCGCGCCCCGGGTTGCGCGTGCCCGGTCACGTGGATCCGCACGAGCTGGCCGTACGCACGGTGCTGGGCGAGCGCGCGAGCAAGCTTGTCGAGCGGTACGGCCGGCCGCTGCCGAACCCGGTCGGCGCCGTCACCCACACCTTCCCCGACCTCGCCACCCTCGCCAAGGCGCGACTCGACGACGACCTGAAGATCGCAAGACCATTGGTAGAAGCGCTCGTGGACGGCAGCCTGCGGCTGGACGAGGCCGCCGACCCGCAGCAGGCGGGCAAGCGGCTCACCGACCTCCCCGGCCTGGGCGAACGGGAGGTGGCGCTCATCCGGATGCGCGCCCTGCACGACCCGGACGTCCGCCTGAACCACCCCGGCGAGGACCGATGGCGCCCCTGGCGCTCCTACGCCGCACAGCATCTGAAGGCGCATGGCACCTGAAGGCCGCGCGGCACCCGCCCGCCCATGTCTAGAATCAAATTCTAGATGGCGCGAGAGGAGCCAAAGCGTGGGACTGGAACAAGATCTTGACGGCCTCGGCGTGACGTTCGACCACACGGCGGTGGCCGCCCCCCGTATCAGGGACCTGCTCCCGATCTACCAGGACCTTCTGGGCGGACGGCACCTGGGCGGCGGTGGCGACAGCCGGGCGGCCGGGTACCGGACCGTGCAGCTCACCTACACCGGAGGCGGCAAGGTCGAACTCATGGAACCCCTGGCCGGATCGCCCTTCTTCGACAGCTTCTTCGAGCTGACCCGGGGCAGGGGCGGGGTTCATCACCTCAACTTCCACGTCACCGACATGGACGCGGCGGTCGCCAGGCTGACCGGGAAGGGGTACCGGCTGCACGGGCTGAACACCGGCGACCCGCGCTGGCGCGAGGTGTTCCTGCACCCGAAGGAGGCGCACGGCGTGCTGATCCAGCTGGCCCAGTCCGGCGGCGACCACGGCGGGACCCGGGTGAGCCTCGACGACGTGCTGGCCGGACGTGGGTTCGACGGCAACGGCATCCCCAGCCCATGACCACGCGATGACAGTCGATAGCGTGGAGGGGTGGTCAAGAGATCCCCGGCCAAGCGGCACATCTTCCCGAGGATGGTCAGGTTCGCCGACATCGACTCGCTCGGGCACGTCAACAACGTGCGGTTTTTCGACTATCTGGAGGATGCCCGGCTGGGGATGCTGCACATCGACCCGTATCGCGCCGGGGACGCGCCGTTCAAGGGGCTCGTGGTGTCCCGGCATGAGATCGACTACCGGCGGCCGCTCACGTTCCGGGCGGATCCGGTCAGCGTGGAGACGTGGGTGACCGAGGTGCGGCCGGTGCGGTTCACGCTGGAGTACGAGATCCGGGACGAGCACGAGGTCTTCGTGACCGCCCGGTCGGTGCTCGTGGCCTATGACGTGGACCGTGCGGCGCCGCGCCGCCTGCTGGAGGACGAGCTCATCTATCTCAAGCGGTATCTCGCGGAGTAATACGGGCTCGCGCAAACAGCCTCATGTCATGAAATATCGGAGGTTGTGGGCGATAAGAGGCGTTGGGGGATGCTGGGACTCGGCGTCAACGCTCATACGAGTGTCACGCTCGGACTCTTCGGGCTTCCGCTGGTCATGCCGGACATTCAGCGCGACTTCCAGGTGTCGCTGCCCGTCGCGGCGGTGATCGGGAACGCTCCCGGCATCGGGGTCCTGTTCGCCCTTGTCGCCTGGGGCGCGCTGGCCGACCGGCGCGGCGAGCGGGTGGTGCTCGGCGCCGGGGTCGGGCTGGCCTCGGTGTTCCTGGCGGCGGCGGCGTTCGCCCAGGCGGCGTGGGCGGTCGTCGCGCTGCTCGCGCTCGCGGGCGCGGCCGGATCGGCGGCCATGGTGGGCGGCGGGCGCATCGTGCTGCGGTGGTTCGATCCGCCGGAGCGCGGCGTCGCGATGGGGCTGCGGCAGGTCTCCTACACGCTCGGGATGGCGGTGGCGGGCTTCCTGCTGCCCGCGGTGTCCAGCGCGTATGGTCTGTCCGGCGTGTTTCTGGTCTGCTCCGCGTTCTGCCTGGTCGCGGCGGTCCTGGCCGGACTGTTGCTGGCCGAGCCGCCGCGCGAACTGGCCGCGGCGAGCGCTCCGCAGGCGGCCTCGCCGTACGGGAAGAGCGTGTTGTGGCGGGTTCACGGCACGAGCGCGCTGCACGTCGTGCCGCAGATCGCGGTCAGCACGTACGGCGTGGCCTGCCTCGTCGGCACCTACGGGTGGGACACGGTGCACGCGGGGCAGCTTTTCGGGGCGGCGGCCATCGGGGGAGCGGTGGTGCGGATCGCGGTGGGGCGCTGGTCGGACCGGACCGGGCTGCGGATGGCGCCGTTGCGGATCCTCACGGTCACGACGGTGGCGGTGCTCGCGCTGCTGGTCGGCGCGCAGGTGGCCGCCGGGGTGGCGGCGATCGCGTGGGCGGGGCCGGTGACGCTGGCGCTCGCGGCGGTGCTCACCGTGGCAGGGAACGGGCTGGCCTACCTGGCGGCGGGAGAGCTGGCCGGGCCCGGCTGGGCGGGGCGGGTGCTCGGCACGCACAACGGCATCCAGAACATCGTCGCCCTGGTCGCCGCGCCCCTGCTCGGCGTGCTGATCGCGCACACGGGGTTCTGGGCGGGGTTCGGGGTCGGGCTGGTGCTGTGCCTGGCCTCGCTGCCGGTGATCCCGGTCGGCTCGGAGCGGGACCGGGGGGCGCCATGATCAGGCTCACCATGACGCCCGCGGGCTGTCTAGGGGCGGTGGAGCCAGGCCGCCGTGTCGGGCGGGAGCAGGCCGCCGTCGAGCGGGCCGCTCGACAGAAGCACGCTGTCGTACGGCGGAAGCCGCACGGGTTCCAGGCCGCAGTTGAGCACGCAGGTCAGCGGGCCACGGGTAAGGAAAAGCGCACCTTCGGGGGAATCCAGCCACTCCAGGGTGTATGGCAGGGAACGTAGGAGGTCACGGCGGGTGGTCAGGGCTTGGCGGTAGAACTCAAGGGTCGAGGTGGTCTGCCCGGTCTGGGCTTCCGCGCTCAGTTCGCCGAAGGCTTCCGGCTGGGGGAGCCAGGGCTTGACGTCGCCGGGGGAGAAGCCGAACGAGGCGCCGCCGGAGGTCCAGGGAATCGGCACGCGGCAGCCGTCGCGGCCGGGGAGCTTGCCCTCGGACTGGCGGAAGACCGGGTCCTGGCGGGCTTCCGGGGGAAGATTCTTCACCTCGGGGAGGCCTAGTTCCTCCCCCTGGTAGAGGTATGCACTACCGGGCAGGGCAAGCATGGTGAGCAATGCGGCTTTTGCCCGCTTAAGGCCGGTGCCCGGGTCTTCGGCGTCGTAGCGGGTGCGGTGCCGTACGACATCGTGGTTGGACAGCACCCACGTCGCGAACGGGACCGTCGCCATCGTCTCGTCGATCACCTTCTTGAACGCCGTCGGCGACCACGGCGCCTGCAGCCACGCGAAGTTGAAGCTCTGGTGCAACTCGTCCGGGCGCACGTACTGGGCCAGATCCTCCGCCTTGTCCGTCCACACCTCGCCGACGGCCATCCGCTCGCCGGGGTAGGAGTCCAGGACCTTGCGCCACTGCCGGTACACCTCGTGCACCTCCGGCTGCCCCCACACCGGCGAGACCGACGTGAACGACTGGTCCTCGACGTCGGGCAGCCCCTCGGCCTTGTACAGGCCCATGGCCACGTCGATGCGGAAGCCGTCCACGCCGCGATCCAGCCAGAACCGCAGGATGTCCAGGAACTCCGCGTGCACCTCGGGATCGCGCCAGTTGAAGTCCGGCTGGCCCGGCGCGAACAGATGCAGATACCACTGCCCGTCCGCCACCCGCGTCCACGCGGGCCCGCTGAACGTCGACTGCCAGTTGTTCGGCGGCAGCTCCCCGCCCTCCCGGAACAGGTAGCGCTCGCGCCGCTCGCCCCGCAGCGCCTCCCGGAACCACGGATGCCGGTCGGAGCTGTGGTTCGGCACGATGTCCACGACCACCCTCAGCCCGAGCTCGTGCGCGTCGGAGACCAGCGACTCGAAGTCGCCCAGCGTCCCGAACAGCGGATCGACGTCACGGTAGTCGGCCACGTCATACCCGCCGTCGGCCATCGGAGAGGTGTAGAACGGCGTCAGCCAGATCGCGTCCACACCCAGATCTCTGAGGTACGGCAGGCGCTCCCGGATCCCGGGGAGGTCGCCGACACCGTCACCGGAGGCGTCGGAGAAGCTGCGGACGTAGATCTCGTAGACGATGGCATCACGCCACCAGGGGATATCCATGTGGCGTGTCATGCCCGCTATGTCGGAGTGTTCACCATGCTGTGCGCCGCGTACACCAGATAGTCCCAGAGCCGCTTCTCCAGCTCCTCGGTCAGCTCCAGATCCTCGACCGCGTCGCGCATGTGCCGCAGCCAGGCGTCCCGCGCGGCCACGTCGACCTGGAACGGCGCGTGGCGCATGCGCAGCCGCGGATGGCCGCGCTCCTGGCTGTAGGTCGTCGGCCCGCCCCAGTACTGGATCAGGAACCCGCGCAGCCGGTCCTCGGCGCCGGCGAGATCCTCCTCCGGGTACATGGGCCGCAGCAAGGGGTCCTCCTTGACGCCCTCGTAGAAGCGGTGCACGAGGCGCCGGAACGTCTCCTCGCCTCCGACGGCGTCATAGAAGGAAATCTCAGTCACGGTATAAGCCTAAGTGTTAGGGAGCGATGGCTATTCCCGCCGCGTCCAGGGCGGCCTTGACCCGGAGCCTCAGCTCGCGGGCCACCTCGGCCTGGCGGGACGGCAGCGTCTTGGCCGAGACCCGGAAGACCAGCGAGCTGTCCGACAACTGCTCCACGCCGAAGACGCTCGGCTCCTCCACGATCACCGACTCGCGGTACTCGGGGTCCTCCCACAGCTCCGCGGTGACCCGCTGCAGCACTTCGCGTACTGCGGCGACGTCGGAGTCGTAGGCCACCGGGACGTCCATGTAGGCGCGCGACCAGCCTTGCGACTCGTTGCCGACGCGGGCGATGGTGCCGTTGCGCACGTACCAGACCCGGCCGTCGGCGTCGCGCAGCCGCGTCACCCGGAGCGTGACCGCCTCCACCGTGCCCACGGCGGCGCCCACGTCCACGACGTCGCCGACGCCGTACTGGTCCTCCAGCAGCATGAACATGCCCGCGATGAAGTCCTTGACCAGCTCCTGCGCGCCGAAGCCGATCGCCACGCCGAGGATGCCGACGCTGGTGAGCAGCGGGGCGATGGGGATGGTCAGCCGGTCCAGGACGGTCAGGACGGCGGTGCCGATGATGACGATCGAGGCGATGTGCTTGAGCACCGAGCCCATGGTCTCGGCGCGCTGCTTGCGGCGCTCGCTGAGGAGGGCGTCGATGCCGTCGGTGGCGGCGCCGTTCTTACGGAAGCGGCCGGCGATCGGGGTGGTGGTGGACGCCCGGTTGACGACCCGGCCGATCAGGCGGTGCGCCACGTTCTTGATGACGAAGGCGATGACCAGGATGAGGACGATCGTGATCGTGGTGGCCACGACGGGCGCCCAGCCGTTGTTGCCCATCAACTGAGCGAGGCCACTGCAGATCACCGTGTCCTTGCTGCAGAGGTCGGCCATGCCCGTGCCGAACTTGTCGATCGTGTCGCTCAAGCCGGTGGAGGACGAAGGCGATGGTGATGGCTGTGGCGTGACGAGCACGAGGTGGATCCCCTCCGGATGCGGTTCGGTCGACGGTCACTAATGAGCAAATCGCCTCAAAAGATACCGCCGACCGAACCGGCCGCCGTCACATCACGCCGGGGAAGACGGGGTCGCCAGGGCCCGGGGCCGCGGAGGGCGGGCTTGGCGCTCCGGTGACGGACGGCTCGGACGGGACACACACCCGGAAGCATGTCCCGTGCCGTTCTCCGGGAGGGATCCCCCGATACACCCTCCGGTTCGACCCGGAAGGCGGTCCAAGCGTTACGAGCTGAGAAAAGGGGCCGGAACCGGCGAGATGCCCAAGGATTCCGCAAACGGAAACCCTCCGCACCGGGCACCCCGCCGGCTCCGAGAGGCCGCGCTGGGCGCGGTGAGCCGAGGTGGCTGCGCTCCACCCGGATCACCGCATGGTCACTCCCCCACCGCGGCGAGCACGCGTGCGACCTTGGTCGCTGCACCGGCCGGATCGTCGGCCGTATGCATCCGTTCGCCCCATGACCAGCAGTACCACCAGTCGGGGACGTCGGCGTTCGGCCGGCAGGTGACGTTTTCGGACAGGCTGGTGGCCGCTGGATTGATGACCCGTACGAAGAGCCGGCCGGACTGCGTCCGCACTACTCTGGCGAGCAGCCCGTGGCCGCACAGTTCCGCCACGAGCCTCTCCAAGTGTCCGACGTTGTCGCCTCCCACCTCGATGCCTCCCTTGAATCGTTGCTGGTGAGCAAAAGATGACTCAAGTCTGCCGGTGACGCAACGAGGCCCCCCTGTACACAGGGAGCGACCTTCTCCCTAGTGGGTTGTAAGAAACAGTCCGCGGGGGGACGATCCTTAACCGTAAGCTTCAAGAGGACGTTTTCAACCTGTCATTAATGGGCCATAGTTCTTGGTAGGCGCAGTGCTATCTTCGGACTACGCTGCGTCAGCGGTAGCGGACCCGTCGGGACGTGTGTGAGAGGGGCCGGGATGTCCGGCAGACAGCACAGGGAAACGGAAATGGCACGGCGGATCCGGGCCAAGGGCCTCGCCGCCGGCCGTACCGCTGCCCAGATCGCTGAGGAGATCCACGAAGCCTGTGAGCCGCAGTTCGGGACGACCAAGATCAAAGGTCATCGCCTGAGCCACGGCATCGCGCTGGCCGACGTGATCGAGCAGGTGCGCGCCCTGTTCGAGCGAGATGAGAAGCCGCCGCCGGGAATCGGTGAGACGTTGCTGTCGGCGTACGAGAGCGGGCTCAAGCGGCCCGGACCCGAATACCTCCATTACCTGTGCAGCGTCTACCGGGTCGAGCCCAAGTCGCTCGGCTACGACGGCCCCTGCATCTGCGGCCACGGGCACCGGATGCCCGGCGTGGTCCGCAGCGAGACGGTCGACACCATCGAGATCGACCGCCCGCGCGACATCTGGGTTCCGGCCTCATCGGCCGGGCCCACGGACGAGGTCGGCGAAGAGCACGAGAACGTCATGCGCAGGACGTTGTTAACGCTGCTGCGCGGCGACACGTCGCTCAGGCTCGACGCCCAGATCATCGGCGCCGCCGAGGGCATCAGGAGACGGATGGACGAGATGCTGGTCTCGTCCACCGTCTCCGCCAACATGCTCGACCAGTGGGAGGACGCCACCCTCGCGTTCGGCCGGCAGTACACCACGACCGCCCCGCTGCGGCTCCTGTGTGACGTGCTGCTGGAGCTGAGCGCGGTGCGCGCCGCGATGTCGTGCAGGCAGCCGATCGACCTTCAGGAACGGCTGTGCCGCATGGCCGCCCAGCTCGCCGGGCTGAGCGGCATGATCATGATCAACCTGGGCGACCACCGGCTGGCCCGATCCTTCTTCCGCACCGGCCGTACCGCGGCCGACGAGACGGGCGACCGGGCCCTGCGCGCGTGGGTCACCGCTCGCGAAGCGCTCGTACCCCTCTATTACGGCGACGCCCGCGAAGCGCTCAACCTCGCGAAGAAGAGCCGCGACCTGGCCGGCCAGACGTCCTGCGCGGCGCAGGCCATGGCGCCGGTCGTCGAGGCCCGCGCGCTCGCCATGATCTCCGGCACCGACAGCAACAAGGAGATCGTCGACCAGGCCAAGCGCGCGCTGACGCGGGCCAGGAACGCCTTCGCCCACATGAAGGCGCACGAGCAGGAAGACGTCGCCTTCGGCTACACCGAGAAGCAGCTCTACTTCTACCAGGGTGACGTCCTCACCAAGCTCGGGCAGACGCTCGAAGCGGAGGTCGTCCTCGGTCAGGCGCTCGACAAGTACTCCGACCACATCCTCGACCAGACGCTCATCCGCCTGGACCAGGCGCAGTGCCGCCTGATCGAGGGGGATGTCGACGAAGCCCTCAAGATTGGCACGGCCGCTCTCAAGAAGCTGAGCGACGAGTACCGCACCGAACTCGTCATGCGGCCCGCTCTGCAGTTGGAGCAGTCCGTGAAAGCCAGGAAACCCAACCACCCCGATCTGCCGGGCTACCAGAGTCAGCTCTACAAGGCATCCGTCGGGGAAGGGAGCAATGGTGCATGAACCTGAAGATCAGGCGCTACCGCTGGTCTGACCTTGACACGATCCTCGCCCTGCACCGCATCTGCCTCGCGGAGGTGGGCCTGGTGCCGGGCGACGGCGTCTACTACGACGACGACTTCCCGCGTATCCAGGAGATCTACCTGGCATGCGGCGGTGACTTCCTCGTCGGCGAGGTCGACGGCCGGGTCGTGGCCATGGGCGGCATCAAGCCCGTCGACGCCGGCATGGCCGAGATGTGCCGCCTGCGGGTGCATCCGCAGTTCCAGCGGCGCGGGTTCGGCCGGGCCATGGTGCAGGCCCTGGAGGCGCGGGCACTGGAGCTCGGCTTCCACAGTGTCCAGGGCGACACCACGCTCAACCAGAAGGCCGCTCTGGCGTTGTACTTCGCGCTGGGGTGGCAGGAGGTCTCACGGCGGCGCGTAGGGTCGCTGACCGTCGTGTTCATCGAGAAGCGCCTCACCTCCGCGGCCGTCGCGGACCGCTGATCCGTCCTTCTCCGGGCGCCAGTCACCACTGGCGCCCTTTCCATGTCCGGGGACGCCTGGGAAGAGATGCCCAAGGTGGGCGAGGGAATTGTGGGGAATGGACGATTCGTCAAAGGGGCCGGGTAGGGCTGTGCGGACCCGTGAGTGAGGCCCTTCACTCCGAGTGGTAGAGGAGCATCACCAGCTCCGGGCTGTACACCGACGGCTGCTGATTGTAGTGCCATGCTTTTCCCATGGCAGGCGTGCCCGCTCCCCGACCCCTCCTGGGAGCCGTGCTTCTGTTGTTCGTCAGCGCCGCTTGGGGGTCGGCGTTTCCGCTGATGAAGGACCTCATTCACCGGTTACCAGTGGAGGATCTGCTCGCCGAGCGATACACCATCGCGGCGATCACTCTCGTTCTCCTCCGGCCGGGGTGTCTGCGGGGGCTTTCGCGGTCCACCTGGACCAGCGCGATCGTTCTCGGGGTGATGTTCGGTGTGGGGCAGGCGGCCCAGGCGGTCGCGCTGGAGAGCCTGCCCTCCTCGGTGTCCGGCTTCGCGGTGGGGTGCAGCGTGATCATCACGCCGCTCCTCGCGCTGGCGCTCTTCCGGGTCCGCGTCCCGACGCGGGTGTGGATAGGGGTGGCGCTGGCGATGGCGGGGATGACGGTGTTCACCCTGCTGAGCGGGGCCGAGGACCACGAGCTATCCATTGTCGCGCTGGTCGTCACGCTCGGGGCGGCGGCGCTCTACTCGGGGCACACGCTGCTGCTGGCGCGGGTGTCCAGGGCCGGGCAGGGCTTCAACGCCTATGCCGTCACCGTCATCCAGCTGGCCACGATCGGGCTGTCCACCGGCGCCTTCGCGGCGCGGGACGGGATCGTGCTCCCGGCCACCGGGGGCGACTGGATGATCCTGGCGCACCTGTCCGTGGTGGCGTGCGCGCTGGGCTTCCTGGCACGTTCCTACGGGCAGATCCACGTGCCGGCGGTGCCGAGCGCGGTGCTGATGTCGTCGCAGCCGCTCTGGGTGGCGGCGATCGCGGTGCTGTGGTTCAGCGAGCCGGTCGGGATGAGCCTGATCATCGGCGGCGGGCTCATGGCGGGGGCGATGCTGCTCGTCGTGCCCGGCCGCGGCGGCCCGCCGATGACGGGCGAGGTGGCGAAAACCGAGCAGTCCCCGCCGGGCTCCGACGCCGGGCTGCTGCGGGTCTCGCGCCGCGCGGCGAAGGTCCTCGCGGACCTTCGCGTCAAACGCGACGATCCACTCAAGTTGGTCCGTACGGCGCTGCCGATCGTCCCGGTCAAGGCGATGGCCTGCGCGGAACGGGAGTCGTGTCCATGGAACAACCGAGCCGTCAAGGGCAGCGGCGAGCCGAGCCTCGACCGCCTGCTCCAGCGTGCCACGGCGATCGTCCGGGCACGTTCGGCCTCGGGACCGGGGTGCTGCCAGTCGGTGACCTTGCTGGGTCGCTGCCTGTGCACGCTCATCGAGGAAGCCGAACAGCAGAAGGTCACGGCCGCAAGCTGGTTTCGGCCCAACTAATCAACAAATAACGGCCAATAAGCTACAGCAAGTTCTCACCTATTGGCCTCCGGCTTATTCCTTATAAATCTTGATATTCGGTGGAGTGTCCGAATAATGGTGAATTACCCCGAACTAGAGAGGTACACCATGAAGCGCATCGTCGTCCGTAAGCCGGGAACCGCGAAGCTTACCGGGACCTCCAGCGTCATTCACCAGGGGTGATAGAGAACAGGTCCCATCTCAGGGTTCAGGGTGCACCACCGGCCCGAGTAGACGACATGGCGCTGCTGGTGCCGCCGATCGACGCGCACCGGCTGCCTCATGGTCCCTATACCGTCGGGGCAGCGCTACTGCACCACCTCGTGCCGGCCGCCATGGAACGTTCCGAACGTCTCGTGGCGGCCCACGACATCGAGATCCGTGCGGCCGCGCCCGGTCTTCGCGACCGGGTGCCGGCCCGTCGGGTGACGCTCGACGCCGAGCTGCCCGACGACGAGCGGATCCTGGTCCCCGCGCCCCGCCGTACGCTGAGGATCGCCAACGGACTGGCGGAGTTCGTGCGCGCGGCCGCTCCGCCCGGCGGCGCCGTCGTGGTGTGCAACGCGGCATGGGCCGACCCCACCGACGCCGAACTGCTGAACGTGCTGATGCGCAGGGTTCCGGCGGAGGTGCTGAGCTTCACCGTCTACGAGGACGGTCCCGAACATCCCGGCGACGAGCGTGACGCCGAGGAGCTGTGGCGCGTCGTCGATCGGTGCGTGCGGGAGGGGTTCCTGCACGCGGTGGTCGAACTGGGCGAGCGCGGCATGGACCGCGCCCCGGCCGGAGGCGCCCTGTGGTGGCGCTTCGCCCAGCGCACCGCGACCGCGCTCGGCGGGCTCGGCCGTACCGGGGAGGCGCGGGCACTGTGGGAGCACGTGCGGCGCGTGAGCCAGGATCCGGCCGTCCACGCCGCCGGCGCGTACGGCACCGCCATGCTGGACGCCCGCCACCCCGATCCCGCCCAACGCGACCTGGGCCGGGCCCGCGCCTGGCTCAACCAGGCGATCGCCATCTCCACCCTGCTGCCCGACCCGGTCGAGCGCGCCTTCAAGCTCGGCTTCGACCGCAACGGCCTGGCCCTGGTGGAGCTGCGGCTCGGCAACGCCGGGCGGGCGCTGGAGCTGGTGGAGTCGGCGCTTCAGCTGGCCAAGGAACTGGGGGAGCGGCACCCGGTGCACCGGATGGTGCTGCTGGCCAACCGCGCGCAGTTGCTGGCCGGTGCGGGCCGTACCCGTGAGGCGCTCCAGGACTACGACGCGGCGATCGCGCTGGACCCCGCCTTCCCCGACTACTACGTCGACCGCGGGAACCTGCGCTTCCGTCTCGGCCGGTACGCCGAGGCGCTGGCCGACTACGAGGCGGCCATCGAGGCGGGCCCGCCGCTGCCCGAGGCGTACTACAACCGGGCCGAGCTGCGCCTGGCCGAGGGTGACGAGGAAGGCGCCCTGGCCGACCTGGGCCACGTGATCGTGCTGGATCCCGGCTACCTCGACGCCTACATCAACCGGGCCGGGCTGCTGGCCGCCGCCGAGCGGGACGAGGAGGCCAGGACCGACGTGACGGCCGGGCTGCTGCTGGCGCCGGGCAACCCGCACCTGCTGGCGGTGCTCGGCCAGCTGGAGACGTCCGCGGGCCGGTACGACGCCGCGCACGAGGCGTTCGAACTGGCCGTCGCGGCGGCGCCCGAACTGGCCGCGGCCTGGGCCAACCGGGGCGTGCTGCGCTACGAGACGGGAGATCTGGAGGGCGCGGTGGCCGACCTGACGCGGGCGCTGGAGCTGGAACCGCAGGCCGACGTGCACGCCAACCGGGCCATCGCGCTGCGCGAGCTGGGCCGGGTCGCCGAGGCCGCCTGGGACGAGAAGCGGGCCGCCGACCTCGCGTAGATCACGATGATTGGCCATGATGGGGCCATGCGGGGGCGGTGGGCGAGGGCGGCGGCGGTCTATGCCGCGCTGGGGCTGGTGTGGTGGGCCAGTGTCGAGCTGGTCTACCAGGCCGTCGGCTGCGAGGAATGGGGATGCCTGGCCACGCTGCTCGGGTCCCAGGCGGCGGTCTCGGCGGCGGTGCTGGTCGGGGCCGGGTACCTGCTGCGGCTGGTGAACGTGGCGCGGGCGGCGGCGACCGGGTGGCTGGCCGCGGTGCTGGTCGCGCTGGTCCTGCTGGGGCAGTGGGTGCTGCCGGTGTGGACCGATACGGTGCCGGACAGCGTGTCGGCGGTGGTGGCGTTCGGGCTGAGCGGGGCGGCCGCGGCGGTGGTGACTGAGCGGGGGCTGCCGGGGTGGCTGCGGGTGCTGGTGCTCCTGGTCGTGGGGGCTGCGGTCCCGGTCACGCTGGCGTGGGTACTGGCCACCGGGAACGGCTGACCGGGCGGTCGGGTGATCGCCCGGCGGGGCCGTACCGGAAATGTCAGGCGGGGAAGACCTGGACGTGCGCGTCGGCGACGCGCACGCGGACCTCGTCGCCCGGTGTGAGGCCGGATGCCGCGCGCGAGGAGATGTCGGCGAAGACCGTGGCGGGGTGGCCGTTGACCTGGACCTGCGTGTAGACGCGGGTGGTGGCGCCGAGGAAGACGGTGACGTCCACGGTGGCGCGGGCACCCTCGCCTTCGCCTTCGCGGGAGAGTTCGACGTCCTCGGGGCGGAACATGGCGAGGACGCGCTCCGACGGCGCGGGCACGTCGAACGCGCCGCCCGCGCGCACCCTGCCGTCGACCGCGGACAGTTCGAGCGTGTTGCGGTTGCCGACGAAGCCGGCGGCGAAGCGGGTGGAGGGCGCGGTGTAGATCTCGGCGGGCGGGCCGCACTGCTCGATGTCGCCGGCGTTCATCACCGCGACGCGGTCGGAGATGGCCAGCGCCTCGGCCTGGTCGTGGGTGACGAAGACGGTGGTGATGCCGACCTGGTGCTGGATGCGGCGTACCTCGTCGCGCAGCCGGGTGCGTACCTGGGCGTCGAGGGCGGACAGCGGCTCGTCGAGCAGCAGCACCTCCGGGCCTGGCGACAGGGCGCGGGCGAGCGCGACGCGCTGCTGCTGGCCGCCGGACAGCTGGTTCGGCAGCCGGTCGCCCAGCTGGTCGAGGCCGACGAGGGCGAGCATCTCGTCCACGCGCTCCTGCGTGCGCCTTCTCTCCTCCTTGCGCACGGTGAGGGGGAAGGCGACGTTGCCGCGGACAGTGAGGTTGGGGAAGAGGGCGTAGGACTGGAAGACCATCCCGATCGGCCGCTTCCTGACCGGCACGCCGGACATGTCGGCCCCGCCGATGGTCAGCCGGCCGCTGTCGAAGGCGGTCAGGCCGGCGATGCAGCGCAGCAGCGTCGTCTTGCCGCAGCCGGAGGGCCCGAGCAGCGCCAGCATCTCGCCCTGTTCCACGTGGACGCTGACGCCGTTGAGGGCGGTGTGCCCGGAAAAGCGCTTGGTGATGCGGTCGAGTACGACATGGCTCATGAGATGGTGTTCCCTCCCATGCTCGCGCTCACCCGGCCGCGGCCGAGCCAGACGACCAGGGCGGACAGCGCGAACAGCAGGCCGAAGGTGAAGATGGTGACGACGGCGAGCGCGTTGGGGTCGCCGAGCGTGCGGGAGACGAACTGGCGGGCCGACCACAGCGGAAGCGTCTCGAAGCTGACGCCGGTGAGGATCTTGGCCAGCGCGAACTCGTTCATGGCGGTCGCGATGACCAGCAGCGCGCCGGAGACGACGCCGCCGCGGATGGCCGGCACGATGACCTTGACCAGCGTCCGCATCGGGCTCGCCCCGCACGTCGCCGCGGCCTCGCTCAGCTGTACGGCTCCCGCCGCCAGCAGCGAGCTCTCCACCGCCCGGTACATGAACGGGAAGGCGATCGCCGCGGTCGAGGCGGCCAGCAGCCAGAACGTGCCGAACAACTGCGGCGCCAGCGACTTGGTGACGAGCTGGATGCCCGCCCCCACGACCACCCACGGGATCGCGAACGGGATGACGGCGATCGTCTGGATCATCGAGCCGATGCGCGGATTGTGCACCACCGACCAGTATGCGGCGGGCACGACCAGCACGATCTCGATGACGACCACCACGGCCGACAGCAGCAGCGAACGCCCGAGCGCGCCGACCACGTCCGGCTTGGCGAAGACGTTGATCCAGTGGCTCAGCGTGTAGCCGTCGGGCAGCGGGGTGTCGGTCCACCGCGTGGCCACCGAGTAGAGCAGCGCGGCCAGCAGCGGCAGGCCGAAGTAGACGGCCAGCAGGCCGAGGAAGACGCGTCTGGTCACAACCACCTCGCGGCGCGCTTGAGGCAGAGCCGGTAGAGCACGGTGGCTCCGATGGCCAGGATCATCAGCAGCACCGACAGGACGGCGGCGCGGCCGAGGCCGAAGACCGAGGTCTCCAGCGTGGTGCCGATCTGCAGGGTGATGAGCTTCTGCGAGCCCGGCGAGGCGGCCACCGCGTACGCGACGGCGTAGACCCCGATGGTCCAGGTGAAGACGAGCAGCCAGCCGGCGATCACGAACGGCGACAGCACCGGGATGCCGACGTACCGCCAGAACTGCCACCGGGTCGCCTTGCAGACCTCGGCCGCCTCCTGCCAGTCGTCCTTGAGTACGCTCAGCGCGGGCAGCGTGAGCAGGACGAACATCGGCACGTTGAAGTACAGGTAGACCAGGTTCATGCCGTTGAAGGAGCCGGTCGAGGGGAACGGGTTGCCCTCGATGCCGAGCAGCGCCTTCAGAATGAGCGTCAGCATGCCGGTGGAGCCGATCAGCGCGACGAAGCCGAAGGCCAGGCCGATGCCGGCGAAGTTCGACGCCACGTTCATGAGCGAGAGCCAGAAGGCGCGCCCGCCCAGCCGCATCCGGGTGATGAGCCAGGCCGCGGGGGCGCCGAGCGCGGTGGCCAGCGTGGCCTGCACGACGCCGAGCGCCAGCGAGCCGCCGATGGCCTGGCGGTCCACGGGGTTGCTCGCGACCTTGGTGATGTGCTCGAAGCCGAGGCCGCCGTCCGGCAGCGCGAAGCTCTCGTACACCAGCATGATCGCGGGCAGCACCAGCGTGGCCGCCGTGAACAGCAGCAGGGGCAGCGCCGGCCCCCATCTGATGAGGAATCTGCGGGGGGACGACCGGCGGGTGAGGATCGCCGGTCGTCCCTCTACGTGGGAGGTCACGCGAGAACCTTGGCCTCCCAGTCGGCGACGATCGTCTCGACGTTGACCTTGGTGATCTCGATCTCCTTCACGGGGGCGTACGCGCTCTCCGGCAGCCAGTTGGCCTTGGCCTCGTCCGGGACCTGGAGGTCGCCGTTCAGGGCGCGGATGGGGCGGGCGCCGAACTTGGCGAACAGGAGCTGGGCCTCGTCGGACAGCACGTACTCGAGGAAGCCCTTGAGGAAGTCGCCCTTCTTGGTGTTGTACCTGTTGATGATCAGGCCGGAGGGCGACCAGACGGAGCCGTCGGCCGGGATGATCACCTCGACGTTGACGTTCTTCTCCTTCAGCGCGGCCTTCTGCGCGATGCCGTTGAAGTCGTAGTTGATCTGGATGGGGGCCTCGCCCTTCTCCAGCGTCTCCTCGCTCATCTTGACGTCGCTGAGGTTGCCGGCGTCCTTGAGCTTCTTGAAGTAGCCGTAGGCCGGGGCCAGGTTCTCGGCCGAGCCGCCGTTGGCGACCGCGGCCGCCACGACCATGGCCTGGCCGGTGCCGGACGAGGCCGGGTTCTTGGTGGAGATCATGCCCTTGTACTCGGGCTTGAGCAGGTCGGCCCAGCTCTTGGGTGGGTTCTTGACCTTGTCGGTGTTGACGACGAAGGCGGGCGCGCCGACGAAGGTGGCGACCCAGCCGCCCTTGCCCTTCTGCCAGTCCTTGAGCTTGGCGGCCGACGGCGGCTGGTAGGCGGGCACCACGCCCTTGGCCTCGGCGACCGGGCCCCACATCAGGCCGATGTCGCTGGCCGTGGCGATGGGGTTGGCCTTCTCCGCGTCGATGCGGACGATCTCCTCCGAGGAGGACATGTCGGTGTCCTTGTGGGCGCAGGTGCCGCTGTGCTTGGCGCAGAACGCCTTCACCACCTCGCCGTAGTTGGCCCAGTCGGGGGCCAGGCCGTACGTGGGCAGGTCCTTGCCCTGCTCGGCGATCTTCGCGGCGTCCGGTGCGGCGGCCCAGTCGTAGTCACTCGCGCCCGCTCCGCCACAGGCCGTCAGCGCGAACAGGGATGCGAGAGCAACCCCGATACGAAGTTTCATCCTTTATCTACCCTTCTGAGGGATTTCGCACCGAATGCTGGCTTATGTCGGATATCCCTCGGGCTTCAAGGAGGTGAATTCGGGGTGAACTCGCGCCTTGCCATCAAGAGGGGTGGCTTTCGGCATGTCTAGTCCAGGTGTACGGCCCGGCCAATGTGTGATTTGCCTATGGCGGCCATAGGCAGAGGCATATAGCCGCTGTCTATCGGGGGCATCAGGCTTATCCCCCTTGTCCGGAACATCCCTGGCAATGAGGCTTTGCCGTACTAGACCATGAGAGGAAAGGAACTCGATGGCGACGATCCCGAGTCGCTACCTGCTCAACCACATCGGGGGCGAATGGCGTGCCCCCGAGAGCGGGCAGACGCGGCCGAACATCAACCCGGGCGACGTCTCCGACCACATCGGGGATTTCGCCGAGTCCGGCGGCGCCGACGTCGAACTGGCCGTCGAGGCGGCCGCCGCGGCCATGCCGGCGTGGAAGGCGCTCGGGCCGATCAAGCGGGCCGAGTACCTGCGGGCCGCCGAGCGCCTCATCGAGGAGCGGGCCGAGGACTTCGCCCAGGCGATCACCCGTGAGCAGGGCAAGCTGCTCAAGGAGGCCCGCGGCGAGGTGAAGCGGGCCCTCGCCATCCTCGACTTCACCGCGGGGGAGGGGCGCCGGCTCAAGGGCGAGACGCTGCCGGCCGAGGAGCCGCGGACGTTCGCCTACACCTTCCGCGCGCCCATCGGCGTCGTCGGGCTGGTCACGCCGTGGAACTTCCCGCTGGCCATCCCGATGTGGAAGGTCGCGCCCGCGCTGCTGGCCGGGTGCGGGGCGGTGCTCAAACCGTCGCCGTTCACGCCGCTGACCGCGGCGCTGCTGGTGGAGGCGTTCGTGGACGCGGGTGTGCCCGCCGGGGTGCTCAACCTCGTGCAGGGCGACATCGCCGCGGGTGAGGCGCTGGTCTCCCATCCGCGGGTGGCCGGCATCAGTTTCACCGGATCGCTGCCGGTGGGCCTGGCCATCCACACCGCCGGCGCGCCCCGCCTGCTGCGCACGCAACTGGAGCTCGGGGGCAAGAACGCCGTGCTGGTGCTGGCCGACGCGGAACTCGACAAGGCGGTGAAGGCCACGGCGTTCGGCGCCTTCGGCCAGTCCGGGCAGCGGTGCAGCGCCACCTCACGGGTCGTCGTGGACAAGGCGGTCAAGGAGCAGTTCCTGGACAAGCTGGTCGCCGAGGTCGCCCAGATCAAGGTCGGCGCCGACATCGGCCCGGTGATCAACGAGGCGCGCATGCAGGCCTGCCTGGACGCGATCAGAACGGCCCAGGAAGCCGGCGCGAAGGTCGTGGCCGGCGGCGGGCGCGCTCCCGGCAACGGCTTCTACGTCGAGCCGACCGTGCTGCGCGACGTGCCGTGGGACAGCGAGATCGCCCAGGAGGAGATCTTCGGGCCGGTGCTCTCCGTGGTCGACTGCGACGGCTTCGACGACGCCATGCGCATCTCCAACTCCGTCAAGTACGGCATGAGCGGCACCATCTTCACCCAGGACCCGGCCCTCATCTTCGAGGCGCTGGAACGCTTCGAGGCCGGGATGCTGCACGTCAACCGGCCGGGCGTGGGCGCGTACGCGCATCTGCCGCACATGGGCGCCAAGCTGTCGCAGTTCGGCCCGCCCGAGTGCTCGCCGCAGGTCTGGGACTTCTACACCGAGTGGCGGTCGGCGTGCGTAAGTTACTGACCGCCACCGAGGCCGTGTCCCGGTTCGTCGAACCCGGCTCGGGCGTCGGGCTGAGTCGATGCGCGTGGGCAGAACATGGACGGAAGTCGTGAGTATGGGAAAGGTTCTCGCGGCCGAGGACGCGGTGGCGCGGTTCGTGCGGGCGGGTGCGGTTGTCGGGATGGGGGGCCAGAACATCAACCGCTGCCCGATGGCGCTGGTCCACGAGGTGATCAGGCAGGGGATCGGCGGGCTCACCGTGGTGGGCTGCAACCTGTCGCTGCCGCTGGACATGCTGGTCGCGTCCGGGCTGGTCGCCCGGACCGAGCAGGGCACGGGCAATCTTGAGCGGTACGGCACGCTGTTCGCCTGGCGGCGGGCGGTGGAGCGGGGTGAGGTGTCGGTGGGCGACCACTCCCACCTGGCCATGGCCACGCGGTTCGCGGCGGGGGCGCTCGGGCTGCCGTTCCTGCCGACGCGCAGCCTGCTCGGGACGGATCTGCTGGAGGACCTGGTGACCTCCGGGGTGGCCGTCGAGTCGGTGGACCCGTGGACGAACAAGCCCGTGGTGCTGCTGAAGGCGTTGACGCCGGATGTGGCGGTGATTCACGCGAATCGCGCCGATGTTTCCGGAAATATCGTGATCGAGGGGGTTACGTCGCATGAAGTGGACATGGTCCGGGCGGCGCGCGTCACCATCGTCTCGGCCGAGCAGGTACTGCCCGCCGGCGCCTTCGCCGACCGGCCCGAGCAGGTGACCATCCCCGAGGCGTACGTCACCGCCGTCGTCGAGCAGCCCTTCGGCGCCTTCCCGACCTCCGTGTACCGGGCCTACGACTTCGCCGAGGCGGAGATCAAGGAGTACCAGGCGCTGGGCCGTACCGGGGACGGGGAGTTGCGCGCGTGGATCGCGGCCAACCTCGGCGGCAGTTTCGACGACCACCTCAGGACCCGCGACGCGTCCGGCGCCCTGCGCGACGGCCTCGTGGAGCAGATGCGGAGACTGGTGTGAGCGACGTGAGCCGGGGAGGCGGCGAGGCGCTGCCGCGCGAACTGCTCGTGGTCGAGGGCGCCCGGCAGATCCGCGACGGCGACCTGGTCATCGTGGGCACCGGGCTGCCGCTGCTGGCCGCCACCCTGGCGCAGAAGACGCACGCCCCCGAGGCCAAGCTGGTCATCGAGTCGGGGGTGGTGTTCCCCAAGGTGGTGCCCACTCCGGTCTCGGTCGTGGACCCGAGGCTGATGCGCGGCGCCGCCCGGCACGGCTCGCTGTTCGAGGCGCTCGGCGGGCTCGTGCAGCGGGGGCTGGTCAGGACCGGATTCCTGGGCGGCGCGCAGGTGGACGAGTACGCCAACATCAACTCCACCTGGGTCCCCAGGCCGGACGGCTCGCAGGTGCGGCTGCCGGGCAGCGGCGGGGCGAACGACATCGCCAGCCATTGCTCGCAGGTCGTCATCCTGACAAATCATGAAAGGCGGCGGTTCCCGGCCCGGTGTGACTACATCACCAGCCCGGGGTTCCTGGGCGGGCCGGGGGAACGAGCCAAAGCCGGGCTCGGCCCGCTGCGCGTCAAGGTCGTCACCGATCTGTGCGTGATGGAGGCCGAGGACTCCGCCCTCACCGTCACGGCGCTGATGCCGGGCGCGACGGCGGATGCCGTACTCGAGCACACCGGCTTTATCCCGAAATTTCGTGAATCGCTGGACCTTGTGGTCCCGCCGGACCCCGAGGAGATCCGCCTCCTGCGCGAGGAGATCGACCCGGCATGTGTGTACTTCCCAGAGAGGAAACCCCGTTGACCGACAAGAAGCCTTTCGCCTGGGAAACGGCGATCGCCTGGAAGAACAAGGACCGCATCGTCGTACGCGGCTACGACGTCAACGAGCTGACCGGCAACATCTCCTTCGCCGAGCACTTCCACCTGGTGCTGAAGGGTGAGCTGCCCACGCCCGAGGTCGGCAGGATGACCGACGCGATCATGGTGAACATGGCCGAGCACGCCATGTCCCCCTCCTCGGCCACGGTCCGCTTCGCCACCAGCGGCGGCGCCGAGCTCAACTCCGCCGTGGCCGCCGGCGTCGCCGGCATCGGCCGCCTGCACGGCACCGCCGACCGCCCGGCCGAGCTGTTCCTGAAGGTCGCCGCGCGGGCCGAGGCGGAGGGCATCGCCGACACCGAGGCCGCCGCGAAGGTCGTCGCCGAGATGCGCGCGGTCAAGGAGCGCATGCCCGGCTTCCACCACGCCCAGCACATCCGCGACCCGCGCACGGTCCGCCTGATGGAGCTGTCGGACAAACTCGGCGTCACCGGCCGGTACGTCACGATCGCCCGCGCGATGGAGGACGCCACCGGGGCCGTCTTCGGCCGCCGGATCTGGATCAACGGCCCCGGCGCCATGGGCTGCATCGGCCTCGATATGGGCTACGAGCCGCCGCAGCTCAAGGCGTTGTTCATCGTGTGCAGGTCGCTGTCGCTGTGCGCGCACTCGATCGAGGAGATGACCAGGGAGAAGGGCTGGCGCGCCTCGTCGAACTCGCACATGGTCCAGCCGCTGGACCTGGCGATGCAGGGTCCGGACAACTACGACGGTCCGGCCGACCGCACGCTCGGCTAGCCAGTGGTGACGCCTGGGACCAGTGGTGTCCATTAGCGGACAAAGGGCACTCTGGGCCTCCGGGGAGGCGATAGCGTGATCGCTTCGGGGTCGGGGGGCTTCGCGCTCAGGCCTGGAGGCACGCATGGCGGTGAGGTCTGCCGTGTCCGCGGTGATCTCGATGATGATGGCGTTCGGATTCGGGACGGTGAGCGGGTGCGGCCACGCCGACCGGCCAGGCGCCCGCGCCCCCGAGACCGCCGCCCTGTCCTTCCTGCCGCAGGTCGCGGTGCCCGACCTCGTGGGGCGCCCGCTCGCGGTGGTCCAGCGTGAGGTGCAGGGCCTCGGTCTGGTCCTCGCGCCGAAGGGCATCTCGCCGCTGTCGGTCTGCCGCCCGGACGAGGTCTGCCACATCTTCGCGGTACGGCCCGCCCCCGGCACCAAACTCGCCTGGGGCGCCAAGGTCGAGGTCTCGTTCCTGACCGCCGCCGAGTCCCGCTTCTACCGCGAGCACCCCCGCATGCCACGCGTCGTGGGCCGGAGCGGCGCCTGGGCGGCGATCGTGTTCAAGCCGGTCATGGGCCTGGTGGACGTGGCGACCCAGCCCGAGCGCGGCCTGCCGCGCGGCACCGACCGGGTGCTGCTCCAGTCGCCGCAGCCGGGCACGCCGCTGGTGTTCGGCCAGCCGGTCAAGTTCGTCGTGGGCGAGAGCCGTGGCGGCAGGCCGTGCGGCGTGCGCTGGTGGTGCTGACGTCGATCAACCGGGCCGGCGATCACTTCCGTAGAGGTGCACCCGCCGGCCTCGGTAGTCGAGGTCGCGCAGGTGGCGGTGACCGATGCGCTCGGCCACCGAGACCGAGCGGGTGTTTCCCGGCAGGATCAGCGAGATCACCTCTTGGGCGCCGAGCTCGGTGAAGCAGTAGCTCAGGGCGGCTTTGGCCGCCTCGGTGGCGTAGCCCTTGCCCCAGTGCTCGCGGGCCAGGCACCAGCCGACGCCCAGTCCGGGGAAGCCGTGGGGCTGCCAGGGTCCCGCCCGGCCGACGAAGCGGCCGCTCGCCTTCTCCACCAGCGCCCAGTGCGAGTAGCCGAGGATCTCGCGATGGCCGATGAACGTGGCCAGGCTGCGCCAGGCGTCGGCCGGTGAGGTGCCCACGGACTCGGCGAGCCCGCCGGCCACGTCGGGGTCGGCGAGCATGGCGGCGTAGGCGTCGAAGTCGGATCCGGTCAGCGGACGCAGAATCAGCCGTTCAGTTTCCATGATCCCAGTATTGACAGCCGGGCCGCGCGGAGGGACCGTGTTCCATATGCGGAACAATGCCCGCTTCGCCCATGTCCAGACCTTCGACATCGACCGGGTGGCCGCGGCCGCCGGAACCGACCCGGACGTGCTGCGCATGGAGAACCTCGACACCGACGTGCCACCGCCGCCGAACGCCGTCACCGCGACCGCACAGGCGCTGGCCACCGGCCAGGGCAACAGCTGGCTGCCCTTCAACGGCCTGCCCGTGCTGCGCGAGGCACTCGCCGCCGACCTGCGCGAGCGCACCGGCCACGACTACGACCCCGCCCGCCAGATCGTCGTGACCTCCAGCGGCACCGCCGCGGTCATGCCCGTCCTGCTCGCCACCACCGAGCCGGGCCAGCGCGTGGTGCTCACCGACCCGACCTACGCCGGCCTCCTGCAGCGCGTACGGCTGGCCGCCGCCCAGCCCCACCTGGTGCCGCTACGCGTGGACGGCGGCATGTGGCGCCTCGACCGCGACGCGCTCGCCCAGGTCACCGAGGCGGCGGCGATCATCATGATGAGCCCGTCGATGCCCGCCGGCGTCGTCCTCACCCACGAGGACTGGACCGCCGTGGCCGAGGCGTGCGAACGCCTGGACGCCTACCTGATCTACGACGCGGCCATGGAGCGCATCGTCTTCGACGGCCACCCGAGGATCAACCCGTGCCGGGTGGACGGCCTGGCCGGGCGGACGATCATCATCGGCTCCATGTCGAAGGAGTACCGGATGATCGGCTGGCGGATCGGCTGGGTGGCCGGACCCGCCGACATCCTGTCCCGCGTGCTGACCGCGGTCACCTACAACACCACGGTGGCCGGCGGCTTCGCCCAGATCGGCGCGGCCGTCGCGCTCAGCGAGCCCAGCGGCGTGGCCGAGGCGGTCGCCGAGTACCAGGCCCGGCACGAGGCCGTGGTCCGCCAGCTCGACGGGCTCCCGCTGGTCCGGGCGGCGGGTGGCTGGTCGTGCCTGGTGGACGCCGAGGAACTCGGCATCGGCGCCCGGGAGCTGTCCGATCGCCTGCTGGCACGCGGCAGGATCGCCGCCACCCCGATGACCGCCTGGGGCGAGGAGGTCGCCCGCCGCTACGTCCGGCTCGTGTACAGCAACGAGCCGGTCAAGCGGCTCAACGAACTGCGCGACCGGTTCGCCGCCGCCCTCGCCTAACCCGTCCTGGGGAGCAGCAGGGTCTTGCCGGTGACCGTCCTGGCCTCCATGGCGGCGTGCGCCTCGGCCGCGCGCGCCAGCGGCAGCCGCCGGCCGATGACCGGCCGCAGCCGTCCCGCCGCGGCCTCGGCCATCGCCAGCCGGGCCAGTTCGCGCAGGTCGGTCCCAGGGAACGCGACGGCGGTGACCCGCGCATCGGGCACGGTCATGGAACCGCCGGCCATCCCGTAGGCGCTGATCCGGCCGCCGTCGCGCAGCAGCGCCTGCGCCGCCGCGCCGATCTCGCCGCCGACGCCGTCGAAGACGACGTCCAGCCCATCCGGTACGGCCGCGCGCACCCGCTCCGTCCAGCCCGGATCGGTGTAGTCGACGGTCAGCTCGGCGCCGAGTTCCTCCGCCAGTGCCCGCTTGCCCACGCCGCTCGCCGCGCCGATCACCCGGGCCCCCGCCGCCGCGGCCAGTTGCACCAGCAGGCTGCCCACCCCGCCGCCGGCCGCCTCGACCAGCACCCACTCACCCGGCCGGGGCGCGGCGGCGGTGAACAATCCCATGGCCGTCCTGCCGTCGGCCAGCAGCGCCACCGCCTCCTCGGCCGACAGCTCTTCCGGCACCGGGATCAACTGCCCGGCCGGGGCGACGGCCAGTTCGGCGTAGCCCCCGGTGCCGCCCAGCGTCGTCACCACGCGGCGCCCGGCGAGCTCTCCGGTCAGCGCGCGGCCGGCCACGCCGTTGCCCAGCACCGCTGGCAGCTCGACCCGGCGCGGCCCCCGGTCGGCGCGCACCTGCGTCTCCACGAACGTCACCCCGGCCGCGGCCACCTCGACCAGCACCTCGCCGGGTCCCGGCACCGGATCGGGGACCTCCTCCTCGGTCAGCCGGTCCGGCCCGCCGTACTCCCGCAGGACGATCGCCTTCATCGCACACCTCACCTCAATAGCGGAGCGCGACGCTCCGGAAGGAAAGCTATAACGGAGCGCAGCGCTCCGCAAGCCGCTATCCTGACCGCATGAGAGGCAGGCAGGCCGAAGCCCGGCGAAATGACCTCAAGCTGCTCGAAGCCGCCCTGGAGGTCTTCACCACCCAGGGCTTCGACGCGCCCGTCTCGGCCATCGCCAAGCGGGCCGGCGTCGGCATGGGCAGCCTCTACCGGCGCTACCGCACCAAGGAGGAGCTCCTGCAGCGGCTCGCCGTGATCTCCATGGAGCGCGCGGCGGGCGCGGCCGAGGACGGGCTGCGCGAGGAGGACCCCTGGCTCGGCCTGGCCGGATACATCCGGGCCTGCGTGGACTTCGGCTCGGGCAGCCTCGCGCCGGTGGCCGGGACGATCGTGGTCACCGAGGAGATGTGGCAGGTCGGCGAGCGGGCCGGCGCCGCCATCGGCGAGCTCATCGGCCGTGCCCGCACCAGCGGCGCGCTGCGGCCCGACGTCACCGACCTGGACATCGCGCTGCTCATCGAGCAGTTCAACCGGCCCGTCGCCGGCGTGCCGCACCTCAGGGATCGGCTGCTCACCCTCGCCCTCGACGGGCTGCGCGCCCCGGAGCCGACTCCGCTGCCCGGCCCCGCTCCAGATCGTCATTGGTATGAATCCCGATGGGGTGAACGGCTACCGTAAGAGACGTGGCGGTTACCAGTTTCGACGACCTCTTCCGCGACCTCGCGCCGGGCGCCAGCGCCCAGGCCGCCGGCATCGCGCGTGGCTACGCCGGTCCGCCGGCCAGATCCGTAACCGCCAGGGCCGGGCTCGACCGGCTGCGCTGCGCCTCCCTGCTCAAACCGCTCTACGCCTGGGCCGCCGCCGCGCACATCGATGACGCCGAGCGCTGGCGCCGCCACGCCGAGCCCGCCGTCGTCGTCTCCTCCAACGCCGACACGCTCAACCTCTGGCTGTCGGTGGGGCCCCGGGTCATCCTCGACACGATCGCCCGCCGTACCGGGGTCGCCTGGTCGCCGCCCAACTCCGACCCGTCGCGCTTCGGCTCCGTCGAGATCGCCGCCGACGAGGTGGCCACCGCCTACGCCGTACTCGCCCAGGCCGCCCTCGCCGGTGAGCCCGTCGCCGCCGCCGTCCTGGGCTGGATGCGCGCGGTCGGGACCGGGCAGACGTACGGCGCGCGCGAGGCGCTGGGCGATCCCGGCGCCGCCGTCAAATGCGGCTGGTACGGCGCCGCCGACGAGACCTGCCTGCGCACGCACGCCGTCGGCATCCTGCCCGGCCCCGGCACGCGGGTCGCGGTGGTGGTGGCGCTGACGGCGCAGCCGTACACCGACGAGATGGAGCGGGAGATCTACCAGGCCAGGGTCGCCGAGGGGCTCGCGGTCGAGGCCGAGCACGAGAAGGTCGGCGGCGAGCTGCTACGCGGCCTGATGGCCACCACCCTGTCCGAGCTGGGCGACCGCTCCGCCTAGAGGTTCAGCACCAGCCCGGCGCGGGTGACGGAGACCTTCCCGGCGAACTCCGCTCCGGCGGCCTCCAGCGCGGGCCGGTCGGTGTGGCCGGGCCACAGATGGGTCAGCACGAGACGGGCCACTCCGGCCGCGGCGGCGATGGTCCCGGCCTGCCGCGCGCTGGACAGATAGGGCGCGTCCTCCTCGGGAACCGTCTCCGGATAGGTGGCCTCGGCCAGGTAGACGTCGGCCTGCCCGGCCAGTTCGGCCAGCGCCGGGCTCGGACCGGTGTCACCGGTGTAGGCGAGCGTGGCGCCGCCGGCGCTCAGGCGCAGGCCGGCGTTGGGTACGTGGTGCGGCAGGTCGAAGACCCGCAACCGGAAGGGCCCCACCTCACCGTCGGCCACCTCGTTCAGGCGGAAGCTGCCCGCCAGCATGCTCGCCTTGTCCAGCGCCAGCACCGCGTCGAGCGCGCCCGGCGGCGCGTACACGGGCAGCGCGGCGGGCGGCCGGTCGCCCAGGGCGCGGGCGCGCAGCAGGGGGTTGAGGTCGGCGCAGTGGTCCGGATGGCCATGGCTGACCAGCACGGCGTCGATCTGCTCGGCGGGAACGATCTCCAGCAGCCTCGGCAGCGTGGCGTAACCGGGATCGACCAGCACCCGGAAACCCTCGTGCTCGACCAGGTAGCCGCTGCACGCCTCACCCGCGGCGGGCCAGGCCCCACATCCCCCCAGAACGGTCAGTCGCATCAGATCATGGTCCCATGTGCGGGCACGCGCGTACCCACACATGGGATGGACATGTCTGGCGGGGGGTTGGGTCTGATTACGGAATCGGCTGGATCAGATCGTCGAATTCGCCGTCCTTCATGCCGAGGCGGAAAGCTTCCCACTCGGCTTCGGTGAAGTACAGCCGCGGTCCGTCGGGGTCTTTGGAATCGCGCAGGACGAAGAGCCGGTCCTGGTCGGGCTTGTGCGTGGCGGTGTCCCCGGTTGCGGCGAGGACGGCCACTTCAACGCAGTCTCCGCCGTTGCTACCGCTTCGGCGGGACTTACGCCATCGGAGAGCGCTCATATCTCCTCCTCTACCTTCGACAGCAAATCTAGGCTTGGGTGAACGGGTAAGGCGAGTGACCGGATGACGTCATACCTCCGTACGATCGACTCGACATCCGGGGGACGATCGGATACGTACCCCTCCCTGGCCGATTCCACGTAGACGAGATCAGGTTCTCCCGGGACTTTCGCGATGACGAACGCGCCGGTGAGCCCGGCCAGCGCCGGGGACTCCTTGGGGACCACCTGGACGCTGACATTGGGCAGGTCGGCGGTCTCCAGCAACGAACGCACCTGCCCGCGCATGGTGGCCGGCGAGCCAACCTGCCGATGCAGCACCCACTCGTCGAGCACCGCCCAGTACATGGGCGGGTCCGGCCGGTGCAGGATCGCCTTCCTCGTCATGCGCGCCGCCGCCGCCTCCTCGGCCTGCTCGGCGGTGGCGGCGGGCTCGCGCATCAGCACCTCGCGGGCGTAGTCCTCGGTCTGCAGCAGGCCGGGGACCAGCAGGGGCTGCCACGTCTGCAGGGTGCTGGCCGACTCCTCGATCTCCAGCCACGGACGGAACCAGGCCGGGTAGGCCGCCTGGCGTACCAGCGGCCACAGCCGGATCAGCTCGCCGCGGGTGTCGAGGACCTCGTCGGCCCGCTCGGCGAAGTCACGCGAGGGCGTGCGCTTGGCGAGTTCGACCGCGCACACCAGCGACAGCGAGTAGTTGAGCCGCTCGGCGAGCTGCTCCTGCGACAAACCCATGCGAACCCGATGTTCGCGGAGTTCCGCGCCAAAAAAGGCAAGCGGGCTCGAACCAGGATCGAGTTCGCGAGCGGCGGGCATCGGGTGCTCCAGGGGGTTCTACACGGTTCTACAAACGAAGCCTCGAGCCATACAGTCTTGTTCTTCCTTGTACCTAGGGTAGTCATCCGAGTGCACTCTGGTATCAAGAATGCGCCAACGACAAGGACATGAGGTACCAATGTCTGCTGTCCACACAGAACGGTCGGAGGATGAACAGCTTGAGCTGCTCGGCTGGGTCCAGGAGGGCCTGGCGGCGCTGGGCGTGCGGGCCCTGCTCGTACGACGGCTGCGGCTCACCCTCGCGCAGAACCGCTACCACCCACCCGAATCCGACGGGCCCGTGCTCGTCTCCGGGCCCGTCACCGTCAACGTCGACGGCGGTTACGTCGTACGGCGCGGCGACACGGTGGCCGTCCTCGGCGAGGTCGAGGAGACCGTCGCCTACATCAGTTCCCTGATCACCTCGGCGAGCTCCGGCGGCTCGACGGAATCGGGTAGCGCGTCCACGGCGAACCACCCGTAACCCAGGTAGGTCTGACGCTCCTCGAGAGTCAGCGATTGGTCGGTGCATACAGGCGACACCGACCTCAATCGCGCCAGGAAGAACGGCTCCGTCTTCACATACCGGATCCCCAGCCAGGTGAAGTCTCGGGCCACGTCGACATAGCGGTCGGTCACGACGTCCCCCGGCAGTCCGGTCTCCTCGGACAACTCCCTCCGGGCCGCGTCGATCGGCTCGTCTCCCGGGTGGAGCCCGCCACCCGGCGGCTCCCAGAGATCCTTGCCGCTGACATGGTCGCGCCAGTGCATGAGCAGCACCGAGCCCTCACGGTCCAGGCAGACGACGCGCGCGGCAGGACGGTCGCTGGTGCTCAATTGGGCCCCCTGAATCCTTGATGGAGAACATCGGAAAGATGGTCTTCACGTCTCTCCCGCCGCCGGAGATCCTCAATCGGAGCCCCAAGCTCGGAGCCCCGAGCGACTCGACCGGAACCGCGAGCGAGGAGAGAACCGCCCGTGCGCAGAATCGCGTCAGCCGCCTTATTGGTCCTGGCCGCCGTGGTCGTCCCGGCACCCGCCGCCTTAGCCGACCCCGGAACCCCGGAGAACAAAGTACTCAACTCCAGCGACGCCCCTCTCGGCGCGGTCGCCGTACCGGCCGTGGCCGACGGCATCAGCTCCGACAAAGTGCTGGTCATCGGCATGGACGGCCTGCGCCACGACCGCATAGCCGCCGCCGACGCCCCCAACCTCGACAACCTCATCGCCACCGGCACCTTCGGCGCCAGCCTTCTGTACACCAACCCCATGGCCGCCACCTCCAGCGGCCCCGGCTGGTCCACGATCGCCACCGGCGTCTGGCCCGACCGGCACGGCGTCAAGGACAACTCCTTCAGCGGCAAGCGCTACGACCTCCACCCCGACTTCCTGACCCGGCTGGAGAACCTCAACCCCGCATACTCCACCTTCGCCGCCCTCGACTGGAAGCCCCTCGGCGACCAGGGCACCTTCGGCACGAAGATCGACTCCAGAGTGATCCTGGACGGCGACGCCAACGGCTACCCCGCCGAGGACGCCCGCATCGCCACCGCCGCCGAGACGGTCCTGCGCCAGCAGAACCCCGACGCCGCGTTCGTCTACTTCGGCAACACCGACATCGTCGCCCACAACAGCGGCGCCGCCAGCCAGGCCTACCTGCGCGCCATCGCCACCCAGGACGCCTACGTCGGCCGCCTCCTGGCCGCCATCAAGGCCCGGCCCAGCTACCCGAGCGAACGCTGGACCATCGTCGTCACCACCGACCACGGCCACACCGACGGCGGCGGACACGGCGGCTCGTCCATGGAGGAACGGCGCACCTTCGTCCTCGCAGCGGGGCCGGGCATCGCCGCCGCCGCCCGGCCACTCGACACCAGGCTCGTGGACGTGACCGCCACCGTCTTCAACGCCCTCCGCCTCGGAGCGCCCGCCGGAATCGACGGCAGGCGGATCGATCAGCGGACCGGCGACCCGTTCGAGAACGTACCGCTGTCCGGGCGGGTCGACGAGACCGGCATACCGGCCGGGGTGCTGGGCTTCAGCCACACAGTCCCCACCTCCTGGACGCTTGACACCACGCGGATGCCCAGCGGAGGCGTGCAGGAGTGGCGCGGATGGTCGTTGACCACCGCCGAGTTCTGGTCGCGGGCCCAGCGGGACCAGTGGCGCGAACTCAACGTCCGCAGCCGAGGAACGTTCGCCGTCGCCGACTCCGACGAGTGGGACGACAAGTCACACGGTTCCGGCCCGTTCGACTCCACCCTGGTGACCGGGGGCTATTCCGTGGCAGGGAAGGCGTCCGTGCGGGTGGGATACACCACGCACTACCGGCCAGAGGGGGCGCAGAAGGCGCAGGTGCTGGTGTCCTTCGACGGTGGCGCCGATGTGCTCGTCAAGAACTACACCGCTGAGACCGTTTCCCAGGTGGAGAGCCTTGTGGTGGGTGTGCCGGGCGGGGCTTCGACGATGAGGGTGAAGTTCCGGTACTTCGACGCCTCCAACAACTGGTACTGGGCAATCGACCAGGTCACCGTCTCCTGACCGCCCGCTTCTTGTTCGGCTCTGGTACGGCGGGGCCGCCTGGTGGGCGGGCTCCGCCGTACATGCTGGGCGCTCCGCCGTACATGCTGGGCCGATCCCACAACCCACACCCGCCCAGCCCCTCCACACCCGCCCCGCACAGACCCGCACCCGCACCTCACCCGCACCTCACCCGCCCGCACCCGCTCCTGACCCGCCCTGACCCGCGCCCCCACATCACCCGCCCCGACCCCGACCCCGACCCCGCGCACGCATTGCCCATCCGCCTCGACGCCCCCATGCCGTCGCGCGCTCGCCCAAGCGCTCTCCCCTGTCACGGTCACGCGGTCTCCACACACGACCGGTGGTGACCCGCGCCGTTGGGATGCCCGCGCCCTAAGGACCCGGCGCAGCCTCGTCCTCGCCCAGCACGAGCGTCAGCAATCCGGGAAACCGGGCGTCGAACTCAGGTCTGCGTAGCCGGTTGAGACGGCGGGCGCCTTCGTCGCGTTGTTCGAGCAGCCCGACGCCGCGCAGCACCGAGAAGTGGTGACTGAGCGTGGACTTGGCGATCGGCAGGTCGTGGAACGTGCCGCAGGGCCGCGTCCAGTCGGGCACCGACGCGAGCTCGCGCACGATCCGCCGCCGCATGGGATCGGCCAGGGCATCCAGAGCAGCCTGAAGGCTCACCTCGACCGGAGAGGTGTGGCTGAGCGACCGCGTTCTGTTCGACTGCGGTCGAACACTCGTGTACTGTTCCATCTCAGTCGAACACTCTACCCTCAAGGAGGCCCGACCATGGACGGTCGCATCGGCGTCTGGCACCCGCTCCTGGGCCGCGGCCCCGCGCAAGCGTCACGGCAAGCCGCCGCCAAGCTGGAATCCCTGGGCTACGGCACGCTGTGGGTCAACGAGGGCCCAGGCAGCCGGGAGCCGTTCGCGGCCGCCGCCATCCTGCTGGCCGCCACGCAGCGGGTGGCGGTAGGCACCGGCATCGCCAACATCTGGGCCAGAGACGCCACGGCCATGTCCGCCGGTGCCGCCACCCTGGGCGAGGCCTTCGAAGGCAGATTCATTCTGGGCATCGGTGTAAGCCACGGCGTCCTGGTAGAGGACAGGGGTCACACGTACGCCAAGCCGATCAGCGCCATGCGTTCCTACCTCGACGCCATGGACCGGACGACCACCGACGTCCCCACCCCGGAGCACCCGGCCCCACGCCTCCTGGCGGCGCTACGCCCGAAGATGCTGGAGTTGTCCCGCGACCGAGCCTCCGGCGCCCACCCCTACTTCGTCCCCCCGGAGCACACCGCGAAGGCCCGCGCCATCCTGGGCAAGGACCGCCTCCTGGTGCCGGAGCAGGCCGTAGTCCTGGAGACCGACCCGTCGAAGGCCCGCCAGATCGCCCGCGCCCACATGCACCCCTACCTGCAACTCCCCAACTACACCAACAACCTGAAGGACCTGGGCTTCACCGAGGCCGACCTGGCGGACGGCGGCAGCAACCGCCTGGTAGACGCCATCGTCGCCTGGGGCACGGAAGAGTCGGTGGTGAAGCGCATCCAAGCCCACTGGGACGCAGGAGCCGACCATGTGGCCCTCCAGCCCCTGTCCCCAGAACGTCCCAACCTGGACCACGCCCTGACCCAGCTGGAACACCTGGCCCCAGCCTTGGCTCTGCAGCCCTAGCCTCACCGCTTCATGGCCCCGTCGGCGATGGCGTCGGCAGCGTCCCCGATCGCCATCCCGACAATCTCCAGCCGCCGTACGAGCTCTCGCTCCTTGAGCGCCAGAGAAGTGACCTCCCCAGAGAAGATCCGCGAAATCTCGTATTGGTACATCCGCCGAATAGCCCCACCGGCCTTCTTCGCCTCCAGCGCGTCATGCGCAGCGGCAGAAGGCCGGGCCGCGAGATTCCGCACGGCATCCTCAAGCGCGTCAATGCCCACGATCACCTGATCAAGCATCGGCGAAAACCGAATCTGATCAGGCACCCGATAAAGATGCGACTCCCGCACAAAGTCCCGCAATGAATCCAGCACATCATCAATAGACCGCGACAGTCGAAACAAATCCTCCCGATCAATAGGCGTGACCAGCGCACTCTTCAGCTCATCCACCAGCCTGCGCCGCTCCTCATCCCCCAGATGCTCGATGGCCCGCATCTGCTCATGCGCCCCCGTCCGCCCCACCTCCCCACCGATCATCGCCATGGCCAGCCAAGCCCCGGCCTTGGTCGCCTCAAGCTGCCCCAGCAACGCCTCGGTCAGCGCCCGATCCATCCGCCCCGCAACCAGATCCCGAACCCGCCGCAACCGCCCCACTCCCACCCTCCACTCCACTCACTTGCGGCCTCGCCCCACCCAGCCACTCACTTACGGCCTCGCCCCACACCCAACTCCTCCTGCCCCACCGCACCACCCGACGCGCAATCCCACCCTGCCGACGACGTTGCCCGACGTTCAGAGCCACCTGGCACGCGACGCTGCCCCACGGACGGAGCCCACCTACAGGCCGCCCGTGTGCATGTGGCTGCCCGCGTGCTCCGCTGGCACGCCCCACTGCTCCGCCCGACGTGAAGTCCGCCCGACGTGAAGGTGGGGTTCATGGGATGGCCTTGGCTGTCCAGGCGGTCAGTCCGGCCAGGAGGGCGCTGGCGGGGAGGGTCAGGAGCCAGGCGGTGGTGATTTTGACGGCGGCGTACCAGCGGACTCGGCCGCCGCCCCCGGTCATGCCGGCGCCGATGAGGGCGCCGGCCACCGCTTGGGTCATGCTGACCGGCATGCCGGCGGCGGCGCTGGCGATGACCGCGCCACCGGCGGCCAGCTCGGCGGCCACCCCGTGCAGGGGGCGCGAGACGATGATCTCGCGGGACAGGAGGCGGCCCGCCTTCGGGAGGCCGTACAGGGCGCCCAACCCGAAGAGGGCGGCGGTCAGGGCGGTCGTGCCCAGGTCGAGGTCTGTGGTGCCGATGGCGATGATGAACACCGCCAGCATCTTCTGGCCGTCGTTGGCGGCATAGGCCACACACTGCACAATGAACGCCACCCGGTGCCAGCTGGGCAGGCTGTGAGCGTTGGCCAGGCGGAGCAGCAGGAGCGTCACCGCCCACGCCACCAGTGCGCCGACCACCGGTGCCGCCAGGCCGAACCCCAGCACCAGCGCCACCGAACCCGCTGACACCGGTAATCCCCAGCCGAGCCCGGCGCCGGTCAGCCCGCCGACGATGGCCAGGGTGAGACTGGTGGGACGACCTTTCGCACTCAACACCAGCACGACTGTCAGCGAGCACATCACGGCGATGGTCATCGCATATCTGCCGCCCGGATCGTGGAACGTGGCCAGACGATTGACGAACGTCAGTGCCACCTGATGCGTTGCCAGGGGGATCAGTGCCACCATCGCGACGAGGGTGAGGATTCCGGTGGCGGGCCGGACGGTCGGGAGTTTGAGGCCGGTGGCCAGAATCGCGCCGCCGTCGTTCATGCCGGAAACGACCGCGAACAGGCCCGCGACCACGACCAACACGAAGACGTCCAACGGCATGCGCTCCATCCCATTCCGCCCGGACACGCCCCGGCAAGAGGCATTCGGCTATGGCGCCCATAGCCCCTTCACCCTCCGCCTCCCTTGCCGCCGCCCCGGAACTGCTGCTTTTCGGCGGGCGATCGGGTCGGCCTGTGTGGGGCCGCTTGCTGGGTCGCGACGAGGTCCGGCCGCGTTGGACGGTGTGGCGGTGCCGTGTGCCGGTTTCGGTGGATGCGGGCGGAGGTGGATGCGGGCGGAGGTGGATGCGGGCGGAGGTGGGTGCGGGCGGAGGTGGGTGCGCAGACGCGCGGGGCGAGGGAAAGGGGCGAGGAAGGGGCAGCCGAGGGATGGGGTGGCAAGGGGGAAAGGGCTATGGAGGGTATAGGGAAAGGCGGCTGTCACTACGGTGACCTGGCCAAGTAGCGTCCGTAATGCCCGATACCTTCCCAAGATCGAGTGGATGATGGACGAAGAGCTCATTCTGTTGAATCCCGGTCCGGCCTGTACCTCGAAGCGGGTCAAAGACGCCCTGCTCCGCGGTGACCTGTGCCACCGCGAGCCGGAGTTCACCGAGCTGCTGTTCAGGATCCGGGAGGCGCTGCCCCGTTCCCTGAACCTCGGTGGCACCCACGAGGCGCTCCTGGTCACCGGCTCCGGTACGGCGGCGATGGAGATGGCGGTCATCAGCTCCGTCCGCGCAGGCCGCGGCGTGATCATCGTGAACAACGGCGTTTACGGTGACCGGATGATCAGGATCGCCAAGGCGCACGGCATCCCGTTCCACGAGGTCAGGAGCGACTGGACGGTCCCGGCCGATCCGCGGGAGGTGGAGGCGGCGCTCGTGGAGCACGCGGACATCGATGCCGTCGTCTGCGTGCACCACGAGACCACCACCGGCCTGATCAACCCGATCAAGGAGATCGGCGAGGTCGTGGCGGCCCACGGGGCGTTGTTCGTGATCGACGCCATCTCCGGCACGGCGATCGAGGATCAGGACCTGTCCGAGGTCAAGGCGGATGTCGTCTGCGGCACCGCCAACAAGGGGCTCCACGGGCAGCCGGGCATGTCGTTCATCCTGTGCGGCGAGCGGTCGATCGAACGCATCCAGGAAGTACCCGAACGCAGCCTCTACCTGAACGCGGCCAGCTACCTGAAGGGCCAGCGCAACGGCGACGTGCCGTTCACCCCGGCGGTCCAGGTCTGCTACGCGCTGGACGAGGCGATCAAGGAGTACGAGGAGGCAGGCGGGTTCGCGGCCAGGACGAAGCTGTACCGGGAGCGGGCGGCGCTGGTGCGGGGGCAGTTCGAGCGCCTCGGGCTGCGGATTCTGGTTGATGAACGGTTCCGGTCCAACACGGTGACGATGCTTCACCTGCCGGAAAGCGTGACGTACGCATCCCTTCATGACGAGCTCAAAAAGCGTGGGTACGTTATCTACGCTGGTCAAGGGCAGCTTTCGCGAGATTTCTTCCGGATCTGCACCATGGGGGAGATCCCCTGGCACCGGCTGGAGCAGTTGGAGGACGCGCTCCGGGAGTCCATCGAGGTAGCTAGGGGTTAACACGATGCAGCTCAACCTGCACCGGCTCTGGATCTTCATGACCGTGGTCGAATGCGGCGGCTTCTCGGCGGCCGCGCAGAAGCTCTACCTGAGCCAGCCATCGGTGTCGCACCAGGTCAGGCAGCTTGAGCAGTCGCTTCGTACCACCCTGATCGACCGCAGCGGCGCGCGGATCAGGCTGACGCCCGAGGGCGAGGTCATGCTGGAGTACGCCAAGCGCGTCTTCCTCCTGGCCGACGAGGCCGTGGCGGCGATCCGCCAGGTGTCGGGCCTGCAGACCGGCACGCTGGTCGCGGGCGGTACCACCACGGTCGGCACGTACCTGCTGCCCCCGCTCCTGGCCGCCTTCCGCGACCGGCACCCCGGCATCGAGATCGGCATCCAGGTCGGCAACGCGCAGCAGGTCGAGCGCGGGCTGGTCGACGGTGAGATCGGCGTGGCGGTGCTGGCGGGCGAGCCGAGCGCCGCGCAGCTGGTCAGCGAGCCGATCCTGGAGGATCGCCTCGTCCTCATCACGCAGCCGGGCCACAAGCTCTCTTCCACGGGTACTGCGGAGCCGCACGAGCTGGCCGGCGAGCTGTTCCTGATCCGCGAGCCGGGCTCGTCCACGAGGGAACTCCAGGAAGAGGCGCTGGAGACGTGGGGTCTGGAAGCGGCCGGCCGTACCGAGATATGGGGGCCGGAGACGATCAAGCAGGCCGTCGCGGCCGGGCTGGGCGTCTCGCTGCTGTCGGAGCACTGCGTGGAGCAGGAGCTCGCCGACGGGCGGCTGGCGGCGGTGGCGGTCGCGCCGGTGCCGAAGCCGCGCCCGATCGTCCTGGCGCACCGCCGCGACCGCCTGCTCGGCCCCGCCGAGCAGGCCTTCATCGCCATGCTGCGGAACGTGCGCAGCTGGCCGGGGATCAACAGGTTGAGGAGCATTTCTTGAAGGCGCTGCCCTCCCGCGCGCAGGTTGTGATCATCGGTGGCGGCATCGTCGGCGCGAGCGTGGCCTACCACCTGGCCGAGCTCGGCTGGACCGACGTCGTGGTGCTGGAGCAGGGGCAACTGTCCTGCGGTACCACCTGGCACGCGGCCGGGCTCGTGGGCCAGTTGCGCAGCACCGAGAGCATGACGAGGCTGATCCAGTACAGCACCGACCTGTACGCGAGGCTTGAGGCGGAGACCGGTTTCGGCACCGGCTGGAAGCAATGCGGCAGCGTGAGCGTCGCCCGTACCCGCGAACGCATGACGCAGCTCAGGCGCACCGCCGCCCAGGCCCGCAACTACGGCGTGCGCGCCGAGATCATCACCGCCGCGCAGGCCCAGGAGTTGTGGCCGGTCATGCGGGTGGACGACGTCGTGGGCGGCGTCTGGCTGCCGGGCGACGGCAAGGCCAACCCCTCCGACCTCACCCAGGCGCTGGCCCGCGGCGCCCAGCGGCGCGGCGTGCGGGTGATCGAGCGTGTCCGCGTCACCGGCGTCACCGTCAAGGACGGCGTGGTGAGATCGGTGAGCACGTCCGAGGGCGAGATCGAGGCCGACTACGTCGTCAACTGCGCCGGCCAGTGGGCCAAGGAGATCGGGCGCATGGCCGGGGTGACGGTGCCCCTGCACTCCGCCGAGCACTTCTACGTGGTCACCGAGCAGATCGAGGGCGTCCGTCCGGATCTGCCCGTCCTGCGCGACCCGGATGGCTATGCCTACTTCAAGGAGGAGGTCGGCGGCCTGGTCGTGGGCGGGTTCGAGCCGGACGCGAAGCCGTGGGGCATGGACGGCATCCCGTACCCGTTCGAGTTCCAGCTTCTGGAGGAGGACTGGGACCAGTTCTCCATCATCATGGAGAACGCGATCCACCGCGTCCCCGCCCTGGAGACGACCGGCGTGCGCATGTTCTACAACGGCCCGGAGTCGTTCACTCCGGACAACATGTTCCTGCTCGGCGAGGCGCCCGAGGTGCGCGGGTTCTTCGTCGGCGCCGGCTTCAACTCCGCGGGCATCGCCTCGGCGGGCGGCGCGGGCCGGGCGCTGGCCGAGTGGATCGTGAACGGCGCGCCGACCAGCGACCTGTGGCCCGCCGACCTGCGCCGTTTCGCCCGCTGGGCGGACAACGACACCTGGCTGCGCGACCGTGTCACCGAGACGCTCGGCCTGCACTACGCCATGTCCTGGCCGAACAAGGAGCTGGAGACGGCCAGGCCGCTGCGCCGCTCGCCGGTGCACCACCTGCTCGCCGCGGCGGGCGCGTGTTTCGGCTCGAAGATGGGCTGGGAGCGGGTCAACTATTTCGGCACAGCAGCGCCATACACCTTCGGCAGACCCGAATGGCAGCAGCGGGTGAACGCGGAGATCAACGCGTGCAGGACGGAGGCGGCGCTGTTCGACCAGACGTCGTTCGGCAAGTTCACGCTCAAGGGCCGGGACGCGGCGGTGGCGCTGCAGTGGCTGTGCACGGCCGACGTGGACGTCGAGGTGGGCCGGGTCGTCTACACGGGCCTGCTCAACGACCGGGGCGGCTACGAGTCGGACCTGACGGTGACGCGGGTGGCGCACGACGAGTACCTGATCGTGACGGGTTCCGCGCAGAGCACGCGGGACTTCGACGTCATCTCCAAGGGCCTCGGCGAGCACCGTGCCGTCCTGGTGGACGTCACCGGTACATACGCCGTCTTCAGCGTCATGGGCCCTAAATCGCGAGAAATCCTGCAAAGCGTGTCGAAGGCGGATTTTTCGGCATTCGCCGTGGGCGCCTCGCGGCTCGTCGACCTCGGCTACGCCACCGTGCGCGCCACCCGGATGACCTACGTGGGCGAGCTGGGCTGGGAGCTGTACGTCCCGTCCGAGTTCGCCGTCACCGTCTACGAGACCCTGCTCGCGACCGGCCTGACCCAGGCCGGTTACTACGCCATCGAGGCCATGCGCATCGAGAAGGGCTACCGCGCGTGGGGCCGCGAGCTCGGCCCCGAGGTCACGCCCGCCGCGGCCGGACTCCGCTTCACCTGCAAGAAGACCGGCGGCTACCGAGGTGCGGACCGGGCCATGGACGACCGGGGCCGCCACGTCGTCTCCATCGTGCTCGACGACCCCGAGGCCCACCTGTGGGGCGGCGAGTCGCTGCTGCGCGACGGCGAGCCGGTCGGCTACGTCACCTCCGCCGCCTACAGCCCGACGCTCGGCGCCTCGGTCGCGCTCGGTTTCGTGAGCGATGCCGCGATGGAGAAGGCTCAGGTGGATGTCGCCGGAGAGATGTACTCTGCCCAGATCAGCCGTAAGGCGCCCTACGATCCCACCTCTTCGAGAGTGAAGGCATGAGCACATCCGAATTCGTCCTGACGCTGTCCTGTCCCGACCGGCCCGGCGTCGTCGCCGCGGTCTCGGGTCTGCTGGCAGAGCACGGCTGCAACATCAAGGAGAGCCAGCAGTTCGGTGACGAGCGGTTCTTCATGCGGGTGCAGTTCACCGCGCCCCTGGCCGAGGACGAGCTCAGGGCGGCCTTCGCCGCCCTGGCCCCCGAATTCGCCATGGAGTTCACGTTGCGCGACGTGGCGCGCAAGATGCGGGTGCTCATCATGGTCAGCAAGTTCGACCACTGCCTGAACGACCTGCTCTACCGGGTACGCTCCGGCGCCCTGGACATCGAGATCGTCGGCGTCGCCTCCAACCACCCCGACCTGCGGCCGCTCACCCAGTCCTACGGCATCGACTACCACCACCTGCCGGTCACCCCCGAGACCAAGCAAAGGCAGGAGGCCGAGGTGCTCACGCTGGTCGAGCACTACCAGGCCGAGCTGGTCGTGCTGGCCCGCTACATGCAGGTCCTGTCGGAGGACCTGTGCGAGAAGCTCGCCGGGCGGGCGATCAACATCCACCACTCGTTCCTGCCGTCTTTCAAGGGCGCCAAGCCGTACCACCAGGCGCACGCGCGCGGCGTCAAGCTGATCGGCGCGACCGCCCACTACGTCACCTCCGACCTCGACGAGGGCCCCATCATCGAGCAGGAGGTCGCGCGGGTCAGCCACGGCAACACGCCGCAGGATCTCGTGCGGATCGGGCGGGACGTGGAGTGCGTGGCGCTGGCCAGGGCGGTGAAGTGGCACACCGAGCAGCGGGTGCTGCTCGACGGCCACAAGACCATCGTCTTCCCCTGAGAACACCTCCTCGTGGAGGTGAGGAGGGACTGTGCTAAGGGCGGTAGGTGCCGAAGTACCAGGTGTTGCCCTCGGGGTCGGCGCAGCCGTACTCGCGCGAGCCGTAGGGCTGGTCGACCAGTTCCATGGTGATCGTGGCGCCCGCCGCCTTGGCGTGGTCGTGGTGGGCGTCGGGGTCGTCGACGGCGACGTAGATGCCCGGCCCGCCCGGCTGCCCCTTGCCGATCATGATCATGTCCTCACCGATCAGCAGCTCGGCGTGGACGACCGCGCCCGAGTCGTCCTTGCTGACCTCGTGGGCGGTGAAGCCGAAGGCGGCGGCCAGGAAGTCGATCGCCTTGGCCGGGTCCTCGTAGCGCGCGAGCGCGAAAACTGTGCGTGTCATACGGCCGAGTCTGCCGTGGCCCCGGCCGGGGGTCTTGGAAAAATCTGACCGGGTGTTTCTCCGCAGAACAGGCGGAAGTCCCTGTTCATGTGCGCCTGGTCGTAGTAGCCGCACGCCGCCGCGGTCCGGGCGGGCGGGACACCGGTACGCAGCATCCGCCGCGCCCGGTCGAACCTGATCAGCCGCCCCGCCGCCTTCGGCGCCAGCCCGATCTCGTCGTGGAACCGCGCGACCAGATGCCGGTGGCTCCAGCCGAGCTCGTCCGACAGGGCCGCCGCGCTCACCGAGCCGCCGGACTCCAGCAGCCGCGCCCAGGCCCAGCCGACCTCGCCGCGCGGCTCGGGGCCGCCGTGGATGCGCGTGGTCAGCATCGACTCGAACAGCGCCAGCCGTTCCGGCCAGCCCTCCACCTGGCCGAGCCGTTGTGTCCAGCCCGCGAGCAGGTCGTCGGCCGGGAGCACCAGGTTGGTCAGCTCACGCATCGGCACGCCGTACAGGCGACGTGCCCCGAACGGGGTGAGCAGCGCCTCCACGCCCTCGGTGGGCGCCTGGGTCGTGGTGACGGTGTAGCGGTCGGACAGGCCGCCGGTGAAGGAGGTGAACCGGCCGCCGTCGACCTGCATCGGCGCGCCGAACCCGATGATGAGCACCGCGCCCGGCAGGGCCGGTTCCAGGCGGACGTGGGGCTGCGCGTACCGCTCGCGGTAGGCGTACAGCCCCATGACGTACGGCCGCAGCGCGGGCCCGGGGACCCGCTCGACCACCGTCAGGTCGTCCACACTCCGACTATAGGTGCCCGCTCTTCGGCCGCGCGCGCAGCAGTTCGAGCCCGCGGTCCACGACCTCCGAGCGCTCCAGCTTCTCCACCCCGGCCAGCGGGAACCACGCCGCCTTGTCGGTGCTGCCGCCCACCTCGAAGCGCAGTTCACCGCCCACGACGCGCGCCTCCCAGAACAGCCGCACCGCCTGGAACTCCGGCCGGGGATGGAAGCTGTTGACGCCGATCAGCACCTCGGGCACGACGGTGTAGCCGGTCTCCTCCTCGACCTCGCGCACCACCGCGTCATAGGGGTCCTCGCCGTGCTCGACGCCGCCGCCCGGCAGCGTCCAGTGCCGGGTCTCGCCGTTGACGTAGTGGGCGAGCAGGATCTCCTCGCCGCGCACGATCATGCCGTACGCGGCCAGCCGCCGCCGGTTCACAGCCCCGTGTTCCGTGCCAGGAAGGTCAGGGTGTCGGCCGACAGGTCGATGGTGCGGCTCAGGGAACGCGCGCCGTGCCCGACCTCGGTCTCGTTGCGCAGCAGCACCGGCCGCGAGGCGCCGCTCGCGTGCTGCAGGGCCGCGCACATCTTCCACGCGTGCAGCGGGTGCACGCGGCTGTCGGACTGGAAGACGGTGAACAGCGTCGCGGGGTACGGCACGCCCTCCCGCACCTGGTGATAGGGCGAATAGCTCCACAGCCAGCCGAAACCCTCGGGGTCCTCGGCCGAGCCGTACTCCACGTTCCACGTCGCGCCCAGGCCGAACAGCTCGTACCGCACCATGTCGAGCAGCGGCGCCGAGCAGACCACGGCCGCGAAGAGCTCCGGCCGCTGGGTGAGGGCGGCGCCGACCAGCAGGCCGCCGTTGGACCCGCCGGAGATGCCGAGCTGCGCGGAGGTGGTGACGCCGGTGGCGATCAGGTGCTCGGCCGCGGCGTGGAAGTCGTCGAAGACGTTCTGCTTGTTGCCGAGCATCCCGGCGCGGTGCCAGTCCTCGCCTTCCTCGCCGCCGCCGCGCAGGTTCGCGATGGCGTAGACGCCGCCCGCCTCGACCCAGGTCAGGATCGAGGCCGAGTAGCCGGGCGTCATGGAGATGCCGAAGCCGCCGTAGCCGTTGAGGATCGTCGGGCGCGGGCCGTCGCGGTCGACCGGCTCGATGATCAGCATGCGGACCTCGGTGCCGTCCTTGGAGGTGTAGACGGCCTGCGAGGTCTTGACCGGCGGCACGTCGACCGCGCCGGGGGAGGCCGCCCACAGCGTGGTCTCGCCGGTGCGGGCGTCGTAGCGCTGGATGGTGGGCGGGGTGGTGTTGTCGGTGTAGCCGAACCATGCCTCGTGGCCGCCCTCGGGGCGCTCGGAGATGCCGCCGATCGAGCCCAGGCCCGGCGTCGGCACCTCGCCCTGGCGCTCGCCGTCCTCCAGGCGGTGCACGCTGATCTCGCTGATCGCGTGGCGGGTCCAGCCGACCAGCATGACCGGGCTGGTGAGATCGTCCAGGATCGCGAAGTCCGACAGCACCGCCTCGGCGTCCTCCGGGATCAGGTCGCGCCAGACCCGCGGCTCGGCGGGGTCGGCGACGCAGATCCGGCCGCGCGGGGCGTCGCGGTCGGTGTGCACGTAGAGGCGGCCGTCGCGGCCGAAGTGCAGCCCGGTCTGCGCGTCCACGCCCTCCTGGACGACGACCAGGTCGGGGTCGTCGAGCGGGGAGGCGGTCAGATCGGCCACCCAGAGGTCGTTGCGCGGAGCCGTACCCTCTGAGGCGGAGATCTGCAGCCAGTGGCCGTCGCGCGAGACCGAGACGCCGTAGTAGTTCGTCATCTTCAGCCCGGCACCGAAGATCATCACGTCGTCCTCGGTGGAGGTGCCGACGCGGTGCAGGTAGACGCGGCGGTGGAACTGCCGCTCGTTCTCCGGAACCTCCGTGCTCGGCAGGCGGCGCACGTAGTAGAAGGCCTCGCCGCCGGGCAGCCACGCGATGGGGGAGTAGCGGCAGCGGTCGATCGGCCCCTCCAGCCGCGCGCCCGTCGCCACGTCGATGATGTACAGCACCGACTCCTCGTCGCCGCCCACCGAGATCTGGTACGCCAGCAGCCGCCCTTCCTTGTCGGGCTGCACCGCGTCGAGCGTCGTCAGCCCCGAGGGGTCGATGGCCATGGGGTCGATCAGGGGGCGCTCGGCGCCGTCGGGATCCACGACGTAGTAGACGGCGTGCTCCTGGCCGGGCATGCGCCGGGAGAAGAAGTACCGCTCGCCACGCCACACCGGGACGCCGACCGAACCCGACTGCAGCAGCTCCTCGATCCGCTCGCGGAAGCGCTGCGGCTTCACCTGATCCTTGTACAGCGCCTCCTGCCCGAGCAGCCAGCCCTGGGTTTCCGGGCTGTCCGGGTCCTCAAGCCAGCGATAGGGATCGGGCACCGGGGTGCCGTGCAGGTCGTCGACGAGCTCTTCTCGGCGTGCGGTCGGATACATGCCTTGACCCTACCGGCGGGGCGTAAAGCGCAGGTGATCCGGGCATAAAACACACCGTGCGTCCCTCTAGTTCGTTAAGAGGTGGCGGGATGCGCTCTTTTGACGACAGACTTGGGCAGAGGGCGGCGCCGTGGTGACACCATCCGTCGGGCCGTCCGGCGGAGGTCCACGTGACGGAAGCATCAGTGCCCCAGGAGGGGCCGCCAGCCGGGACATGCCACGGCATGTCCCCTTTGATACGCGCCCAGCGGGGAGAGTCCTCGTGATGCGCCAGGTCCTGCTATTGAACGCCACCTACGAGCCACTGACCACGCTCTCGCTGCACCGTGCCATCGTGCTGGTGCTGAGGGAGAAGGCGGACGTCGTCCACCGTGACGGCAGGGGAGCGGTGCTCCGCTCGGCCAGCCGTACGCTGGAGGTGCCTTCGGTGATCAGGCTCAGGAGATATGTCCGTATTCCCTACCGGTCCCGCATCCCCCTGACCAGGGCCGCACTCATGCGCCGCGACGACTTCCGTTGCGCCTACTGCGGTCAGAAGGCCGAGACGATCGACCATGTCATCCCGCGCTCGCGGGGTGGCACGCACACGTGGGAGAACTGCGTCGCCTCCTGCACACCGTGCAACCATCGCAAGGCCGACAAGTTCCTGGAGGAACTCGGGTGGTCGCTGCGCGTGTCCCCGGCGGTTCCGCGCGGTGCCCATTGGCGGCTCATCGGCGCCTCGATGGTGGGCGACCCGCAGTGGGCGCCGTACCTGGAAGCCGCTGCCTGACGAAAACCGCTTTGAGGCCACATGCCGCGACCTGCGAGGATCGCGGCATGTGGTCTTTCACGGCGGATCTCGCGGACTTCCCCGACGCCGCCACCGCCTTCCTGCTCGACGATCCCCTGCGCAACACCGTGCCGCTCACGGTCATGGCGGTCATCCGCGCCGGCCTGCCCGCCGAGGGGGCCTACTACGGGTGGTGGACCGTGGACGGGCAGGTCCGGGGGGCCGCCTTCCGTACGCCTCCGGCTCCGCTCGGGCTGGCCGCGATGCCTCCCGAGGCCGTCGAGGAACTGGCCGCGGCGCTGGCCGACCGGGAGATTCCCGAGGTGATGGGGCCGCGCGAACTGGTCTCCGTCTTCACCCGGTCGCGCGGGGCGGTGCTCGCCGGCGCCGTCGAGGAGAGGCTGTACCGGCTCGGCCGCCTCACCCGCCCTGACGTCCCCGGGCAGGCGCGTCGTGCCGTACCGGGGGATCTGCCGTTGCTCGTGAGCTGGTACCACGCGTTCGGCGAGGAGGTCAGCGTCTCCGCCGACCGCGGCGACATGACCGAGCGGGTGCTGCGCAGGATCGCCGCCGGTGACATCTTCCTGTGGGTGTCCGACGGGGCGCCGGTGTCGTTCGCGGCGCTCTCGCCCGCACAGGGCGGGGTCAGCCGCATCGGGCCGGTGTACACGCCGCCGTCCTGCCGCCGTCGCGGGTACGGCGCCGCCGTCACCGCCCACGCCAGCCGGGCCGGCCTCGACGAGCGGGCCAAGGAGATCGTGCTCTTCACCGACCTCGGCAACCCGACGAGCAACGCGATCTACCAGTCGATCGGCTACGAACCGCACGCGGACTACACCCACGTGACCTACGCGCCCTAATGTAGGGGCATGCCGCGTTACGACTTCCGCTGCCGCGCATGCGGCTCCACGTTCGAGGTGTCGCGCCCGATGGCCGCCTCCGACGACCCCGCCAGCTGCCCGGACGGGCACGAGGACACCGTGAGGCTGCTCTCCACGGTCGCGATGACCGGCGGCGCAGCCGCTCCGCGCGGCGGTGGGGGCGGGGGCGGGTGCTGCGGAGGCGGCTGCTGCGGCTGACCTCCCGGGCCGTGTCAGCGGCCGCGTCAGGACGGTGACGGCTCCGTATCAGAGCGGTCGGCGACCGTAGCGGTCATGAACGGTTCCGCCATCGCCGCCCAAGGGCTGCGAAAGGCCTACAACGACAAAGTCGTCCTCGACGGCATCGACCTGAACGTCCGGACCGGAACGATCTTCGCCCTGCTCGGCCCCAACGGAGCCGGCAAGACCACCACGGTGAACGTGCTGAGCACGCTGCTGACCCCCGACGCCGGGACGGCGCTCGTCGCCGGGCACGACATCGCCACGCAGACCAAGGCGGTGCGCGCGGCGATCGGGGTCACCGGCCAGTTCGCCGCGGTGGACGAACTCCTCACCGGCGAGGAGAACCTGCTGATGATGGCGGATCTCCTGCACCTGCCCAAGGCGGAGGGCAAGCGCGTCACCGCCCGGCTGCTCGACCGCTTCGAGCTGGCCGAGGCGGCCGGCAAGCGGGCGGCGTCCTACTCCGGCGGCATGCGCCGCAAGCTCGACCTGGCCATGACGCTGGTCGGCGCGCCGCGGATCATCTTCCTGGACGAGCCCACGACGGGACTCGACCCGCGCAGCCGCCGCACCATGTGGGAGATCATCCGGGAACTGGTCGCCGAAGGCACCACCATCTTCCTCACCACCCAGTACCTCGAAGAGGCCGACCAGCTGGCCGACCGCATCGCCGTACTCGATCAGGGACGGGTGGTGGCCGAGGGCACCGCCGACGAGCTCAAGCGCCGCATCCCCGGCAGCCACGTCCGGCTGCGGTTCGCCGACCGGCGCGCCCTCGACGTCGCGGCGCAGGTCCTGCGCGGCGCCACGAAGGACGACGACGAGCTGGCCCTGCGCGTGCCCGGCGACGGCGGGGTGCGGTCGCTGCGCGCGCTGCTCGACCGGCTCGACGCCCAGTCCGTAGAGGTCGAGGAACTGTCGGTGCACACACCGGACCTCGACGACGTCTTCCTCGTTCTCACCGGCCACGGCAACAAGGAGGCCAGCGCCCGATGAACGCCATCTCAGCTTCTTTCGCGGATTCCGCGACCATGATGCGGCGCAACTTCCGGCACACGATGCGCAATCCGGTGGCGCTGTTCAACGCCGTCATCGTGCCGGTCTTCGTGATGTTCCTCATGGTCTACGTCTTCGGCGGCTCGTTCAGCGTCGGCGCCGACTACGTCGACTACGCGACCCCGGGCTTGATCATCTTGACCATCGGTTACGGCATCGGCCCCACGGCCACAGCGGTGAACTCCGACATGACGACCGGATTCATCAACCGGCTGCGGGTCATGGACGTGTCACGGGCCGCGGTGCTGAACGCGCACGTGATCGCGATCATGCTGCGGACCCTGGTGTCCATCGCGATCATCATCGGGGTCGCGCTGCTGATGGGATTCAGCCCGACGGCGAGCTTCCCGCAGTGGCTCGGCGCGATCGGCATCGTCGCGCTGACGGTGCTGGCGATCGGCTGGCTGACCGTCGCGTCCGGCCTCTCCGCGAAGACCCCGGAAAGCGCCGGCCTGGCCGGTGTCCCTCTGATGCTTCTTCCCTTCCTGAGCAGCGCGTTCGTGCCGGCCGACAAGATGGGTCCCGGTGTGCGGGAGTTCGCCGAGTACCAGCCGTTCACCCCGATCATCGAAACCCTGCGCGGGCTGCTGACCGGCACGCCGTCGACGGGCTCGGCCATCGCGGCGGTCGCCTGGTGCGTGGGGCTCTCGCTGGCCGGCTACCTGTGGGCGCGCGCGGCGTTCACGAAGCGAGCGTGATCTCGGCCAGCTCCCGCCAGTCCCGCTCCCGTCCGGCCAGAATCGCCTCGGTGAACTTGGTTTCACCGAGGCGATCGCGCGTCTCCGCGCTGATCCTGGTGGCGTCCGGCAGTGAAAGGTCCGCGACGCCGCGCACCCCGTCGCCGGCCGCGAGCAACCGCGCCGCCTGCTCGTACTGCCCGCCGCGCAGCGCGAGATCCGCGATCCCGATCAACATCTCGGCCACCAGCGGCGGATACATCGCCTCCTCGGCCGCGCGGAGTGCCCCGCTGCGATGCGCGCGCGACTCCTCCAGATCCTCGGTGAGATAGCCGAGCAGGTCCAGGGACTTGGCACGGGTCAGGGAGCTCGGGCCCTCGTCGCCCATCAGCGTCCGCACCGCTTCCAGGTGCCCGCGTGCCTCGTCCGGCTGGCCGCGCCAGCGTGCGAGCTGCGCCTTGGAGATCTCCAGATCGGCCAGCTCTTCCGGCCAGGAGATCCCGCTCGCGCTCCGGTCCGCCTCGGACATCGCGCTCACGCTGGACCGCTCGTCGCCGAGCAGCCAGTACAGCTGGGCCTGCCGCGCCCGAAGGCTCGTCACTTCCTCCCGCACACCCAGCTCGCGCAGCGCGGTGGCCGCCTCGTCGTAGTGCTCGCACGCGCGGGCGAACTCGCCGCGCATGGCGAGCCGATCGGCCAGGAAGGTCAGCGCCAGCGAGGTCCCCATCCGCTCACCCAGCGCGCGGAACTCGGCCAGGGAGATCTCGATGTCGGTGTCCACGTCGGTCTCGTCGGCGCCGAGCGTGAGCCGCATCCGGCCCCGAGTGAGCCTGGCCTGCGCGCGCACCCAGGGATCGTCGCCGGCGATGAGGGGCTCCAGCGAACGCAGGAACCCTCCGGCCGGCTCCCGCAGCATCTGCTCCCACAGCTCGACGAACCCGAGCAGAGGGTGGCGCGACCTGCTGCGCTGGGTGAACCGGTGGGCCTTGTGGATCCAGTCCTCCGCCTGATACTGATCGCGGCCGACCCCGGAGGTCAGGAACATGGTCAAGATGGCGTACGCCAGCGCCCGCACCTCGTCGGTGGCCTCACCGGGCAGGGAGCACGCCCCCATGCTCAGCTCGGTGCCCTCGGCCCGGTGCCCGGCCAGATACCAGTACCAGCCCGCCGCCCCGACCAGGCGCATCGCCTCCTGGGCCCATCCTTCGGCGATCGCCCCGCGCACGGCCGTACTGATGTTGTCGTGCTCGGGCGTGATCGTGTTCAGCCACTCCAGCTGCGCGGTCGTACGCAGGCGCGGATCGGCCGTCTCGGCCAGCTCGGTGAAGTAGGCGAGGTGCGCCCGGCGGGCCGGCTCGGTCTCCCCGGCTTCGGCCAGGCGGCCGGCGGCGTACTCCCTGATGGTGTTGAGCATCCGGTAGCGCGGCGCGCCCTCGTCGTCGGTGAGCAGCAGCGACTTCTCGGCCAGCGCGGTCAGCACGTCGAAGACCAGCTCCCCGTCCAGCGCCTCCTCCGGGCACACGCGTTCGGCCGCCTCCAGGCTCACTCCGCCGGAGAACACCGAGAGCCGCCGCAGCACGCTCCGCTCGGCCTCGGTCAGCAGGTCCCAGCTCCAGTCGACGACCGCGCGCAGCGTCTTGTGCCGGGGGAGCACCGTACGGCTGCCGCTGGTCAGCAGCCGGAAGCGGTCGTCGAGCCGGCGGGCCAGCTGATCGATGGACATGGTCCGCAGCCGTGCCGCGGCCAGTTCGATCGCCAGCGGCACCCCGTCGAGCGCCCGGCAGATCCGCTCCATGGCCGCCAGAGTGGCCGGGTCCGAGCCGATGTCCTTGCGGACCAGGTCCGCGCGGTCGCGCAGCAGCCGCACCGCGGGCGAGGATCCGATCTCGGCGGGCTCGGCGCCCTTCGCGGGCAGCGCGAGCGGCTCGACCTGCCAGAGCACCTCTCCGGTGATGCCGAGCGGTTCCCTGCTCGTGGCCAGGATCCGCAGCCGCCGGCACTCGCCCAGAAGCCGGTCGGCGAAGGCCGCGGCCGCCTCGATCACGTGCTCACAGTTGTCCAGGACCAGCAGGATCGTGCGCTCGCGCAGCGCGGTGAGAAGCCGGTCCATCGGCTCACCGCCCCTGGCTCCGCCGAGCAACGGCTGGTCACGCAGGCCGAGCGCGGTGAGGGCGGCCTGCGCCAGCTCACCGCCCGCCTGCACCGAGGCCAGCTCGACCAGCCACGCCCCATCGGGCAGCTCGCCGAGCATCGTCCGCGCGGTCTCCGTGGCCAGCCTCGTCTTGCCGGAGCCGCCCGATCCGGTCAAGGTGACGAGCCGGTGCCCCATGGCCAGACCGGCGACCGCGCCCACGTCGCCGTCCTTGCCGACGAAGCTCGTCAGCTCGGCGCGCAGGTTCGTCCTGCGGTTCTCCGTCCGCTCGCCCAGCTCGCCCCGCAGCAACGCCGTGTGCAGCGCCGACAGCTCGGCAGACGGGTCGGCGCCCAGCTCCTCTGCGAGCCGCTCGCGCGTGCGCTGGAACACGGTCAACGCCTCGTTGCCCCGCCCGGCCTCGGCCAGTGCCCGCATGAGGGCGGCCACGAACCCCTCCCGCAGCGGGTACGTCGCGACCAGGTCGGTCAGTTCCGAGACCAGCTCCGAGCCACGGCCGAGCCGGATGTCGGCGTCCACCCGATCGCCGAGCGCGGCGACGTGGAGCTCGTCCAGGCGCGCGACCACGGCGTCGAACACGTCGCTGTCCCGCAGGGCGATGTCCGCCATGGCCGGGCCGCGCCACAGCTCCAGGGCCGAGCGCAGCAGCTCCGCCCGCTCGGCGGGCTCGGTGGCGCGAGCCTGACCGACCAGCTGCTCGAACCGGGACACGTCCACGGCGTCGGGCGCCACGGCCAGCCGATAGCCGCCGGCGTCCGCCTCGATCACACCGTCCGGCAGCACTCTGCGCAGCCTGGACACCAGCGCCTGCAGGGCGTTCACCTCGTCCGCGGGCGGTTGTTCCCCCCAGATCCAGTCCACGAGCCGCGCCCGTGTGACGATCCGGCCGGGTTCGAGGGCGAGTGCGGCGAGCAGCGCGCGCAGCCGAACGCCGGGTACCTCGACCATGGCCCCATCGCGGTTCCGGACCTCGAAGGGCCCGAGCAGTCCAACTCGCACATCGGTCATTGTGCCGAACTTGCCGACGAGCTACTAATCGTCACCGTATTCAGGCCGTAAACGCGGCCGACCTTCATCGGATCGTTATGGCGGTGGGAGCGGACTTCGTCATCGTCCTGACCACCAGCCGTGCCACCGCCTCGACCGTGGCCACGCCGTACCCCATGGCCGGGCTGCGCTCCGACAGCACCGCGAGCAGCAGGTCGTGACCGCCGGTCTGGAGGCGGCCCACGCTGTTGACCGTCCACAGGCCGTCGTGGGCGCCGGCGGGGAGCCAGCCGTTCTTGAGCGCCACCTGCCCGGACCCGGCCGCCGCGCTCACACCCCAGTCCTGGCCGGGCACGACACTCGACATCAGCTCCAGGGCGAACCGCCGGTTGGCCGCCGTCAGCGGACCCTCCGGGTCGGTGAGCCGGTCGAGCACCTTCACCTGGTCCGACGGGCGGCTGCGGGTGGTGCCCCAAGAGTGCTCCGGCCAGGTACGCCGGATTCCCAGCTCGCGCAGCACCGCGGTCAGCCCGTCTCGGCCGCCGATCGCCCGGTACAGGTCGTGGGCGCAGTCGTTGTCGCTGACCCGGATCATCCTGCCCGCCGCGCTTCGCTCGCGCCTCGTCAGCCGCCGCCCCTCCTCCTGCGCCTTCAGCGCGAGGGCCAGGAGGATGTCCACCTTGGCGACACTGGCCAGCATGAACGGCTCGCGCTCCCGGTAGGCGTAGCGGGTGGCCGCGACCCTGTCGTACACGGCCACGGCGGCCCGGCCGGGACGCGCGGCCAGATACCGTCCCAGCGCCCTGTCCAGCTTCCCCCGCAGCCCGTCCGGCAACGGCCGCCCGCCATCACCCGGCACCCCAAGCACCCGCTCGCCCGAGCTCGCCGCCGACACACCTCCGGGAAGACTTGACGGCGTGTAGCTCTGAGGGCCGTCCTGCCCGCCAGAGGGGCCGGGCGCCCAACCCGCGGGGCGGGCGGCCCCCCCGCCCGGGGGCGGGGTCTTTTTAAAAAATACAAGCCCCCGCGACCCAGGTTAATAGTGG
>NZ_JBHYJD010000032.1:0-36427 GCF_042740555.1 Nonomuraea sp. NPDC059007
GCATCAACGTCCTGCACGCCATCTTGCGCACCCGCAAGCCCTACGACCCCGGGCACCAGATCCGCACCGCAGCTTGACAGAAGCATTAGGCAGCCTCCTCCCCGCCCCGCATCGGGACGCCGCCGTTCAGATCGCCGGGGCGGTAGCCGTACCGGCGCATGAGGGGTTTGGTCAGGGCGGCGACCAGGTGGCGGGGCCAGCCGGTGTTCCACGAGTCGTCCCGGATCAGCCTGACCGGGCCGATGGTGAACCGCATGGGGTTGCCCGACGCCGTGTGGGCCGGGCCCAGGGTCGCGAGCGAGCCGTCCAGGTGCGGGAAGGCAGGGTCGAGACCGAGGCGGGCGGCGAGGCCGGTGAGGGTCGCGCGCGGGTCGGCGAGCAGATCTTCGTATCGGACCCGGGTGACCGGCACACCGCGCCGCGACAGCAGGTCGAGCGCGAGGTTCTGGGCGGTCCAGTGAAGGGAGGTGCGGATCGGGCCCCAGCGGGTCATGGGCCGCCCGTCCTCGGGACGTTCGACGCTGCGCCGCCAGGAGTGGGCCACCGCCCGAGGGTCGCGCACCACATGGACGACGTGCACGTCCACGCCCCCGGCGGCCAGGCACCACGCCAGCGAGGCGTGCTTGCTGGAGTCGATCACCAGACGAGACCCGGCCACCGAGGCCGCGGCCGTGTAGACGCGGCGATAGGCACGCACGTACTCGTCGAGGTCGCGATGCCTCATGCGCGGAATGCGCCGGGTCCGGTCGACGCGGTCGCGCAGCCCCAGCACCCGCTCGGCCAGCACCGGCGACCATCCGCCGAACGCCCGCTCCCCCACCCGCCGCCAGAAGTCACACAGTGCGAACCCCGCACCGCACCCGCACGGCTCCCCCGCGAGCACGCCTCTGGCCCACAGATGGGCCACCTCGCCCAGCGCGGTCACGCCCGGCGACTCGCCGAGCAACCGCTCCAGCAGCGTGGTGCCACTGCGGCCAAGGCCGCCCAGGAAGATCACCCCGGGGGCGGGCGAACGGTCAGTCACGGACAGGGACCTAACCTCGTGAATACGGAACGTGGGAGACAGTAGCGCGGAGTAATCGCGCAGTCACCGAAAGCCCAAATGATCTACCTGGCGTTCGAAGTCGCCGAGGACTCCCCCACGGTGGTTAGCTGTGCGGCGTGGGATCCGCGACATTAGTACCCCAAACACGCACGATGGAGCTTTCCGCCGATCATGCGTGGACCACCCTGCGCGAGTACGGCATGCGCCGCCTGGCCCATGACTCGTTCGTCCGGTTCCGGTACGGCGACGGCATGAGCCACTCCAGAGCCCTGGCGTTCCAGATGTGCCTGTCGATCATCCCGGGCGCCATCGCCCTGGTCGGCCTCAGCTCCGTCACCCACCAGGAACAACTCGGCCAGGTCCTCCAGCTCTCCCTCAGCCGCCTGGCGCCGGGCGAAGGGGGCGCCTCGGTCATCGACGTCCTCGGCGGCGGCTCGCGGCGCGACGCGCTGGCCCTGTGGCTGGGCCTGGCCACCTCGCTGGTCTCGCTGACGTCCACGATGGCCCAGGTCGAGCGCGGCGCCAACCGCATCTACGGCATGGAGCGCGACAGACCCTTCCCCCGCAAGTACGGCAGAGCCGTCATCCTGGCCCTGACCGCCGGCGCCCTCATGGTGACCGGCTTCGTGGCCATGGTCGGCGGCGCCGCGATCGGTGGCGCGCTGGCACAGGTGTGGGGCTGGACCTCCGGGCAACATCTGGCGTTCGACGTGGTGCGCTGGCCGGTGGGGTTCCTGCTGGCGCTGGTGTCCACGTCGGTACTGTTCCGGGCGGCGCCCAGGCGGCGGCAGCCCGGCCACACGTGGCTGGCGTTCGGGGCGCTGGTGACGCTGGTGTTGTGGACCTCGTTCACGCTCGCCCTGGCCCTCTACACGGACAGGAGCGGCACCTTCGGCAGCACCTACGGCCCGCTGACCACGGTGATGGCGCTGCTGCTGTGGGCGTTCCTGAGCTCGATCGCGCTGTTCCTGGGGCTGGCGTTCGCGGCGCAGTTGGAGGCGGCACGGGCCGGGGAGCCCGGCCCCGCCCTGCCGGACGTGGGGCCGAGCGCCCTGGAGGAACGCGAGCCTCTGGTCGGCGCGGTGGGGGCGGCCGGCATCGCCGCCCTCCGTACCGCGTACGGCCTGCTCAGACGCCGGCGGAGATGACCATGCCGGCGCCCACCGTGGTGTTGGTGGTCTCGTCGACCAGGATGAAGCCGCCGGTCGCCCGGTTGCGCGCGTAGTCGTCCACGAACAGCGGCTGCGTCACCCGCAGCGACACCCGCCCGATCTCGTTCAGGCCGAGCCCGGTCGCGGTCTCGTCGCGGTGGAGCGTGTTGACGTCGAGCCGGTAGTGCAGCTCGCGCACCATCGCCCGCGCGGTGCGGGTGGTGTGCTTGATGACCAGCTTGGAGCGGGGCGCGAGCTTGGTGGTGTCGGTCATCCAGCAGACCATCGCCTCCAGCTCCTGCGCGGCGCTCGGCTGGTTGTTGGGCCGGCAGATCATGTCGCCGCGCGAGATGTCGATCTCGTCTTCCAGGCGCAGCGTCACCGACATGGGCGGGAACGCCTCCTCGACGGGCCCGTCGTAGGTGTCGATGGAGGCGATCCTGCTGGTCAGGCCGGAGGGCAGGTGGAGCACCTCGTCGCCGGGCTTCAGGACGCCGCCGGCCACCTGGCCCGCGTAGCCCCGGTAGTCGTGGAACTCGGTCTTGTGCGGCCGGATGACGTACTGGACCGGGAAGCGCACGTCGACCAGGTTCCGGTCGGAGGCGATGTGCACGTTCTCCAGGTGGTGGAGCAGCGAGCTGCCGTGGTACCAGGGCATGGTCTCCGAGCGGGACACGACGTTGTCGCCGTGGAGCGCGGAGATTGGGATGAAGGTCAGGTCGGTCACGTTGAGCTTGGAGGCGAAGGAGGTGAACTCCTCGCGGATCTCCTCGAAGCGCTCCTCCGAGTAGTCGACCAGGTCCATCTTGTTGACCGCGAGCACCAGGTGCGGCACCCGCAGCAGCGTGGTCAGGAACGCGTGGCGGCGCGACTGCTCCAGCACGCCCTTGCGGGCGTCGATGAGGATGATGGCCAGGTCGGCGGTGGAGGCGCCGGTGACCATGTTCCGGGTGTACTGGATGTGGCCCGGGGTGTCGGCGATGATGAACTTGCGTCGCGGGGTCGCGAAGTAGCGGTAGGCGACGTCGATGGTGATGCCCTGCTCGCGCTCGGCCCGCAGGCCGTCGGTGAGCAGCGACAGGTCGGTGTACTCGGTGCCGCGGTCGCGCGAGGTGCGCTCGACCGCCTCCAACTGGTCCTCGAAGATCGCCTTGGAGTCGAAGAGCAGGCGCCCGATGAGGGTGGACTTTCCGTCGTCGACGGAGCCGGCGGTGGCGAAACGAAGAATGTCCATCTTAGAAGTAGCCCTCGCGCTTGCGGTCTTCCATTGCGGCTTCTGAGGCGCGGTCGTCGGCCCTGGTGGCGCCGCGCTCGGTGATGCGGGTGGCCGCGATCTCCTCGATGATCTCCTCGACCGTGGCGGCGGCCGACTGGACGGCGCCGGTGCAGGTCATGTCGCCGACGGTGCGGTAGCGCACGACGGCCTCGAACAGCGGCTCGTCGTCGCCGCGCGACACGACCGGCGCGTCGGGCAGCAGCATGCCGTCGCGCTCGAACACCTTGCGGGTGTGGGCGTAGTAGATCGAGGGGATCTCGATGCCCTCGCGGCGGATGTAGTCCCAGATGTCGAGCTCGGTCCAGTTGGACAGCGGGAAGACCCGGATGTGCTCGCCCTTGCGGATGCGGGAGTTGTAGAGGTTCCACAGCTCGGGGCGCTGGTTCTTGGGGTCCCACTGGCCGAAGTCGTCGCGGAAGGAGAAGACGCGCTCCTTGGCCCTGGCTTTCTCCTCGTCGCGGCGGGCGCCGCCGAAGACCGCGTCGAACTCGTGCTCCTCGATCGCGTCGAGCAGCGTCGTGGTCTGCAGGCGGTTGCGCGAGGCACGCCGCCCGGTCTCCTCGGTGACCCGGCCGGCGTCGATCGACGCCTGCACGCTGGCGACGACCAGGCGGGCGCCGAGTTCGGCGGCCCTGCGGTCGCGGTACTCGATGACCTCGTCGAAGTTGTGCCCGGTGTCGACGTGCATCAGCGGGAAGGGCAGTGGCGCGGGCCAGAAGGCCTTCTCGGCGATGCGGAGCATGACGATCGAGTCTTTGCCGCCGGAGAAGAGCAAACAGGGACGCTCGAACTCGGCGGCCACTTCACGCATGATGTGAATGGCCTCGGCCTCGAGAACGTCTAGCTGCGACGTGGTGTAGTCGCGCTGGAGCATGGGGCTTCCTCCGGCGTGGTGTCAGCGGTGCAGGTCCCGAATTCCGGCGAGCAACGTTGGCGCCAGCTCAGGTAGGGAAACAAGGATATCTGGTAGTGAGGGGTCCGCCTGGTTGTAGGTCAGCTTCGAGCCGTCGATCCGGCTGGCATGGGCGCCCGCCGCCTGGGCTACGGCGACCGGCGCGGCGGAGTCCCATTCATACTGTCCGCCTGCGTGAACGTAGGCCTCGACGTCTCCGGTGAGCACCGCGGAGATCTTCGCTCCGGCCGAGCCGATGGGCACCAGGTCGGCCCCGACGAGATAGGCAAGTCTTTGCACGAACTCCGGCGGCCTGGTACGGCTGACGGCGATCCTGAACCTGCCCTTGTCATAGGCGGGCAGCTTCGGCGGCTCACCGGTGGTGAGCGTACGCCCCTGCGCGGGCAGCGCCACCGCGCCCGCGGCCAGCGCCCCGCGCTCCCACAGCGCCACGTGGACGGCCCAGTCGGCGCGGCCCTCCTCGGCGAACTCGCGGGTGCCGTCGAGCGGGTCGACGATCCACACCCGCTCGGCGCGCTGCCTGCGCGGGTCCTCCCGCTCCTCGCGGGTGGCCTCCTCCGACAGCACGCTGTCGCTCGGCCGCAGCCGGGCCAGCGCCTCCATCAGATAGAGGTGGGCGCCCCGGTCACCGGCTTTGCGCAGCGCCGGCGCCTCGCCGAACCCTTCGCGCTCGCGGATCTCCAGCAGCCGCCGCCCCGCCTCGTCGGCGAGATCGGAGGCGAGGGCGTGGTCGTCGCGAATCGTCATCAATAAGCTCCTTGCCCGCGGGCGACGGCCGACCAAGTCTTCCACAGGATCTGGAGGTCCAGCATGAGGGACCAGTTCTCAACGTAACGCAGGTCGAGGCGGACGGATTCCTCCCACGACAGATCAGATCTGCCGCTCACCTGCCACAGCCCCGTCAGCCCCGGGCGCACCAGCAGCCGCCGCCGGACGTCGTCGCCGTAGCGCTCGACCTCCTCGGGCAGCGGCGGGCGGGGGCCGACGAGCGACATGTGCCCGCACACCACGTTGATCAGCTGGGGCAGCTCGTCGAGCGAGTGCCGCCGCATCAGCGCGCCCAGCGAGGTCACGCGCGGGTCGTTGCGCACCTTGAACAGCACCCCGTCGGCGTCGCTGACGAGGGTGAGCTTCTGGTGCTCCGCGCCCTGCCGCATGGTGCGGAACTTCACGATCGTGAACAGCGCGCCGTCGCGGCCGACGCGCGTCTGCCGGAACAGCGCGGGTCCGGAACTACTCGCCCGTACGGCCACCGCCAGCCCTGCCAGCAACGGCGACAGCGCCACCAGCAGCGAGGCGGCCACGAGCCGGTCGAAGACGTTCTTCACCAGTTGCCTCGCCCCTGCCAGCTCCGGATGCTCCACGTGCAGCAATGCCAGCCCGGCCGCCGGGCGGATGGTGGTGCGCGGCCCGGCGACCTCCATGAGGGCGGGCGCGACGACCAGTTCGGTGTGGGTGCGCTCCAGCCGCCAGGCCAGCCGCCGCAGGGCCACGCCGTCCATCTCGGGGCAGGCGAGCACGGCGACGGAGTCGGCCCCCGACTGCTCCACCACCAGCGGCGCGTCACTGAACCCGCCTGCCACCGGCACCCCCGCCACGTCGTCGCCCGGCGCGTCCTCGGGCAGGCAGGCGGCCACCACCTCCATGCCGTGGTAGCGCTCGCGCCGGAACCGCTCGACGAGCTCGGCGATCGAGGCGCGGTGCCCGACGGCGACCACGCGGCGCATGCACTCGCCGCGCGCCCTGCGCCGGTGCAGGGCGCGGCGCAAGCAGTACCGGAAGATGAGGGTGAGCAGGGTGGTGAGGGGCAGGGCGAGCACGACGTAGCCGCGCGCGACGTCGGTCTTGGTGAGGTAGGCGACGATGGCGGTGGCGGCGGTCAGGGCGAGGCCGCAGCGCACGACGCGCTGGAACTCCTCGGGCCCGACGCCGAACATGCGCGGCTCGTAGGCGCGGTTGAGCGCGTTCGCGCAGACCCAGGCCAGCGGCAGGGCCACGCTCAGCAGCAGGTACGGCGCGGCGTAGGGAGTCAGCTCGCCGAAGCGGGCGAAGAAGGCCAGCGCCGCGCCCGCGCCCGCGCCGCCCAGATCGGCCACCAGCGCCCGCACCCGGTAGGCGCGGACCCAGCCGGGCACGCCGGGAGCGGACTGCCAGACGAGCTCAGGATGCGCACGGACGACGGCCATCAGCACCTCGCCCTTGCTCACGCCGCGCCTCCCCGTGACCGACCGTCAACGAATGGTCACCAGATAGTAGCGGCGGGCAACGTCGGCCGGATCGCGAACGGCCTTACGTGGTGATCAGCGTGGAGGGCCGGAAATATTGAGGTCTGACCGGTGGAACTCGTTCTGGGTGACTTCGAGGCCGCGTTCCATGAGCGACTCCACCACGTCCGCGGCGCGGTCGACGAGGAAGGCGAGGTCCTTGCGCTCGGCGGTGGCGAAGTCCTTGAGCACGTACGCGGCCGGGTCCATGCGGCCGGGCGGACGGCCGATGCCGAAGCGGACGCGCAGGTAGTCGCGGGTGCCGAAGACCTTGGTGATGGACTTCAGCCCGTTGTGGCCGTTGTCGCCGCCGCCCAGCTTGGCGCGCAGCGCCCCGTAGGGGACGTCCAGCTCGTCGTGCACGACGATCATCCGCTCGGGGGCGACCTTGTAGAAGTCGGCGAGGAGTTTGGCGGGGCCGCCGGAGAGGTTCATGTAGGTGAGGGGCTTGGCCAGGATCGCCGGCCGCGTCTCCAGGACGGCGGAGCGGCTCTTGTGGGCCTTGAACTTGCCTCCCGCGCGGGCGGCCAGCTCGTCGAGCACCATGAATCCGGCGTTGTGCCGGTTTCCCGCGTATTCGTCGCCGGGATTGCCCAGCCCGACGATCAGCCAGCGGTCCAATGCGACTCCTTGTTCAGGTGGCGGCCTGCCGTAACTCTACGAGAACACCACGACGGGGCAGCCGGATGATCCCGGCCGCCCCGTGCGGTGAACGTGGGTGTTACTCGGCGCTCTCGCCCTCGGCGGCCTCGGTGGCGACGGCGGTCTCGCCCTCGGCGGCCTCGTCCTCGTCGGCGGCCTCGGTCGGCTTGGCGATGACCTGGAGGACGACGGTCTCCGGGTCGGCGGCCAGCGAGGAGCCCTGCGGCACGGCCAGGTCGGCGGCGGTGACGACGCGGCCGACCGCGAAGCCCTCGACGTCGACCTCGATGCCGGTGGGGATGTGGGTGGCCTCGGCCTCGACGCCGATGCTCATGAGCTGCTGGTCGAGGATGCCCTCGGAGTCGACGTCACCGACGGTGGTGACGGGGATCTCGACGGTGACCTTCTCGCCGCGCTTGACCAGGAGCAGGTCGAGGTGCTCCACGAAGCCCTTGATCGGGTCGCGCTGGACGCCCTTGGGCAGCGCCAGCTCGTCGACGCCCTCGCCCTTGAGGTGGATCAGGACGTTGGCGGTGCGCAGGGCGAGCAGGACCTCGTGACCGGGCAGCGTGAGATGCTTGGGGTCGATGCCGTGACCGTAGAGGACGGCGGGCACCTTGTCGGCGCGGCGGATCTTGCGGGCGGCGCCCTTGCCGAACTCGGTGCGAGCCTCAGCGGCGATACGTACTTCAGACACGACATCTCCTAGGGATGCACGTTGGCGGAGTTTCTCTGCGCTCCCCCTGACCCGCCCTAGCGGGAGGCGTTACGAGCGCAACCCTCACAGTCTACCCGCATCCGTGCCCCGCATCAGCCGCCTGCCGCCGCGCCAGACGCCGAGGATGTCGAGGGTGCGGTCGATGTCGGCCGTCGGGTCGCCGTCGACCAGGAGCAGGTCGGCGCGGAGTCCCGGCGCGATCCTGCCCCGGTCGGCGAGGCCGAAGTGGCGGGCGGGCGCCGCGGTGGCGGCGGTCAGGGCCTGGCCCGGGGTCATCCCGGCGGCCACGAGCCGGCGTAGTTCGTCGTGGAGTGTGGCTCCGTGGGCGGTTCCGACGTTGGAGGCGTCCGAGCCCGCCAGCACGGTGACGCCGGCGTCGAGGAGTTCCGCCAGGGTGCGCGTGGCCACGGTGACGTCGTGCCGCGCGCCCTCGCCGAGCGGCACGGGCCCCGTGGTGAGCATCCGCCGCGCCCCTTCGCCCAGGTGGGGCGCGACGCGGGGGTCCGCGGCGAGCTGCCCGCCGCGCGGCTCGCCGAACAGCTCTCCCAGTACGGCCAGCGTAGGGATGACCACGGTCCCCCGGTCGGCCAGTTCGTGGGCGAGTTCGGGGTCCGGCGCGTCCACGAACAGGTGCCCGAGCACGTCGGCCCCGGCTTCGGCGGCCAGCCGGGCGGAGCCGGCGTTCAGCGCGTGGACGACGGCCAGGACGCCGTGGTCGTGCGCGGCGGCGACAAGCGCGCGCAGGGTCTCGCCGGTGAGCGTCGGGGTCGGCATGCCCGCGGTCGAGCCGTCGTCGAGCATGATCTTGAGGTAGTCGGAACCCTCGGCGATCCTGTCCGCGACGAAGGCGGCCGCCCGATCGGGACCGGTGAGCGTCGGGAAGGGCGGCAGGAGTCCCATCTCGACGAGGTACCAGCCGTAGCCGCCGGGGACCGTGGCCGCGGTGCCCGCGCTGCGCAGGTCCGCCCCGTCGCGGGCACAGCGGAGCTTCGCGATCTCGACGGGGTCGGCCATCATGTCGAGCACGGTCGTGACCCCGAACGCCGCGGCCTGCTCCAGGTCGCCGGGGAAGACGTGGGCGTGCGCGTCGATCAGGCCGGGCAGCAGCGTCGCGCCGCGGCCCTCGACGACCGCCGCCCCCGGCGCCTCGGCCGGCCCGATCGCGGCGATCAGGCCCTCGTCGATCGTGACGTGCGTGGACGGGAGGAGCCTCTCCCCGTCGAACACCTTGACGTCGCGGAACTGCAGCATCGCATCTCCTTTACATACATGTCAGCACGTATCATTAGAGCGAGCATACATGCCGACACGTATGAGAATCTGGGCGTCATGCGCAGAACCGCCGAGGAGGCCGCGGAAACCCGCCGATCCCTGCTGGTCGCGGCCCTGGCGGAGTTCGCGGAACGCGGCTTCGCGACGGCGACCCTGAACAGCATCGCCGCACGGGCGGGACTCACCCGCGGCGCCCTCTACCACCACTTCACCGACAAGGCCACGCTCTGCCTGGCGGCGATCAACGAGCTGTGGGCCGAGGCGGCGACGCCCGTCTGGAGCAGGCTCGACGGCCCGGAACCGCCCGTCGAGCGGGTCGGCGGCTTCCTCATGGCGTTCTTCACCGCGCTGGAGGAGGACACGACGTTCCGCCAGGTCTACGCGCTGTCCATGCGCAGCGCCGAGGGCGTGCCCGAACTGGAGAAGGGCCTGCACGACAAGCAGGTCGTCATGGAGGGCTGGCGGCGGCAGCTGTCCGGGCTGCTGAGCACCTCCGAGCTGCGGCCCGGCGTCAGCCCGGACACCGCGGCGCTCGCGATCATCGCCGCGGCCAACGGCACCGCGGCCACCTGGCTGGCCTGCCCCACGTTGTTCTCGCCCGCGAGGGAGGCGAGGGCGCTCACCGACGCGATCGTGCGCGGCATTAGCAACTGAGGTTGACTAAGGCGAAATTAGTCAACTACGGTTGCTTGTGTTCCTTCGGGGTGCGCGAGGCCGGCATCGGCGTGCCCGGAAATCCCCTTATCTGAGGACGATGAATGAAACGGGTAGCTGCTGTGCTCACTGTGCTCACCGCGCTCGCGGTGGGAACCGGGACGCTGACCGGCGTCTCCCACGCCGACAACACCCTCGGCCGCTTCTACGGGCAGGAGGTCACGTGGACCGCCTGCGAAGACACCGCCCTGGACCAGGCGGGCGCCCAGTGCGCCCAGGTCGAGGTGCCCTTGGACTACTCCGCGCCGCGGGGCCGTACCCTCAAGATCGCGATCTCCAGGATCAAGGCGAGCGACACCGCGCGGCGGCGCGGGATCATGCTCTCCAACCCCGGCGGGCCGGGCGGGGCGGGGCTGCACTTCATGCTGTACGTACGCGGCGGCCTGACCCCCGAGGTCGCCTCACGCTACGACCTGATCGGCATGGACCCGCGGGGCGTCGGGCGCAGCGCGGCGATCGACTGCGACTGGCCCGTCGGGCACATGCTCTGGTCGGCCGGGCTCACCAGGCGGGACTTCCGCGACGCCGTACGGACCCAGGAAGATCTCGCGCGGCGGTGCGAGCAGAAGGAGGGCGACCGGATCGCCCACATCACCACCCGCAACACCGCGCGTGACATGGACGTCATCCGCGGCGCCCTCGGCGAACCCAAGACCTCCTACCTGGGCTTCTCCTACGGCACCTACCTCGGCGCGGTCTACACGCAGATGTTCCCGCGGCGTACCGACCGGATCGTGCTGGACAGCGCGGTCGATCCCGCCTCCTACATGGCCGCGTCGATCAGGAAGCAGGGGCCGGTCAACGAGGCCGCGCTCGACGACTGGGCCGCCTGGACCGCGGCCCGCGACGCCGACTACGGCCTCGGCACGACCGGCGCGCAGGTACGGGCCCGGGTCGAGAGCCTGGTCGGGCAGGCGGCCAGGTCACCCATCCGGATCGGCACGCACCTGCTGGACGAGCGGTTCCTGCCGATGACGCTGTTCACGCTGCTGCAGGACGCCCGCTACAACGCCCACCTGGCGGCGCGGGTCCGGCAGATCGCCGACGCGGCCGAGGGCAAGCCCGTCCAGCCGGCCGCCGACTTCGACCAAGAACTGCGCCTGCACCTGAACGGCGAGCCGCAGGACCTCTCCAGCCAGGGGGCGGTGATCTGCGGCGACACAGCCGTGCCGCGGAATCCGGAGCGGTACTGGCGCGGCATCCAGCGCAGCCGGGCCACGCAGCCGGTGTTCGGGGCCTACGCGAACAACATCACGGCATGCGCGTTCTGGCGGGCGCCGCTGGAGCCGCGGACCGTGGTGCGCAACGACGTGCCCGCGCTGATCGTGCAGGCCACGCAGGACACCAGGACCGTCTACCAGGAAGGAGTGGCGCTGCGGCGGGCCATGTCGGGCTCACGGCTGGTCACGCTGCAGGACGTGCGCATGCACGGAATCCTGGGCCGGCTGCGGAACGCCTGCGTGGAGGAGGCGGTCAACACCTACTTCCGCGACGGCGTCCTGCCCGCAGCCGACCTCACCTGCCGTACCTAGGAGTCGCCCTCGAACAGGCTCGTGACGCTGCCGTCGCTGAAGACCTCGGTGATCGCGCGGGCGATCAGCGGGGCGATGGACAGCACGGTCAGCTTGTCGAAGAGCTGGTGCTCGCGCAGCGGCAGCGTGTTGGTCACGATGACCTCGGAGATGCGCGAGTTCTTCAGCCGGTCGACGGCCGGGTCGGAGAAGACGGCGTGGGTGGCCGCCACGATCACGTCGGTGGCCCCCTGCTCGTAGAGGGCGTCGGCGGCCTTGCAGATGGTGCCGGCCGTGTCGATCATGTCGTCGATCAGCACACAGGTACGGCCGCGCACCTTGCCGACCACCTCGTTGACCTTCACCTGGTTGGCCACGTCGAGGTCGCGGCGCTTGTGGATGAAGGCCATCGGGGTGCCGAGCGTGTCCGCCCAGCGCTCCGACAGCCGCACGCGGCCGGTGTCGGGCGAGACGATCGTGGTGTTCTCCAGGTCGAGCTTGTCCTTGAGGTAGCGCTCAAGGACGGGCATGGCGAACAGGTGGTCCACCGGGCCGTCGAAGAAGCCCTGGATCTGCGAGGTGTGCAGGTCGATCGACATCAGCCGGTCGGCGCCCGCGGTCTTGAACATGTCGGCCATCAGGCGGGCGGTGATCGGCTCGCGGCCGCGGCCCTTCTTGTCCTGACGGGCGTAGCCGAAGAACGGCATGACCACGGTGATGCGCTTGGCGGAGGCCCGCTTCAGCGCGTCGACCATGATGAGCTGTTCCATGATCCACTTGTTGATGGGCGCGGTGTGGCTCTGGATGACGAAGGCGTCGCAGCCGCGTACCGACTCCAGGTAGCGGGCGTAGATCTCGCCGTTGGCGAAGTCGTGGAGCTTGGTCGGGGTGAGCGACACGCCGACGTTGTTGGCCACTTCCTCCGCCAGCTCGGGGTAGGCCCGGCCGGAGAAGAGCATCAGCTCTTTCTCACCTGGCTGCTTGATGCTGGTCACGTGCCACTCTCCCGCTGCTCTTGCTCGGCCAGCGCCCTTTCGGCGGCCGCGGCCGATTTCGTGCCCGCGCGCCTGCGCAAGACCCATTTCTCGATGTTGCGCTGCCGCGCTCTCGCCACCCCGATCGCTCCGGGTGGCACGTCGCCGTCGATGACGGACCCGGCAGCCGTGTAGGCGCCGTCTCCGACCGTCACCGGGGCGACGAGCATGCTGTCGCACCCCACGAACGCGCCGTCGCGCACGGTGGTGCGATGTTTGTTCACGCCGTCGTAGTTGACGAAGATCACCGCGGCGCCGATGTTCACGTCGTCGCCGATCGTGGCGTCGCCCGCGTACGACAGGTGCGGCACCTTGGAACGCTCGCCGACCTGGGTGTTCTTCATCTCCACGAACGTCCCGGCCTTGGACTTGCGGCCGAGGACGGTACCGGGGCGCAGGTAGGCGTACGGGCCGACGCTGGCGTCGGGGCCGATCTCGGCGTTGTCGCAGACCGCGTTGCGCACGACGGCGCCGGGGCCGACGGTGGTGTCGGTGAGCGTGGTGGCCGGGCCGATCTCGGCGCCCTCCCCCACGACGGTCTCGCCGTGGAGCTGGGTGCCGGGGTGGATCACGGCGTCGGGCGCCAGCCGTACCTGGACGTCGACCCAGGTGGAGGCCGGGTCGACGACGGTGACGCCGCCGCGCATGTGGGACTCGAGCACGCGCTGGTTGAGCACCTTGCGCACGAACGCCAGCTGCACGCGGTCGTTGACGCCCTCGACCTCGGCGTAGTCGGCGGCCACGTGCGCGCCGACGCGGTGACCGTCCTCGCGCAGGATCGACAGCACGTCGGTGAGGTACTCCTCGCCCTGCGCATTGTCCGTCGACACCCTCTTGACCGCGTCGGCCAGCAGGAGGCCGTCGAAGGCGTAGATGCCGGAGTTCATCTCGTCGATGGCGCGCTGGTCGTCGGTGGCGTCCTTGTGCTCGACGATCTGCAGCACGGCGCCGGACTCGTCGCGGACGATCCGCCCGTACCCGGTCGGGTCGGGCACCCGCGCGGTCAGCACGGTGACGGCGTTGCCGTCGTCGGCGTGCTTGGCGAGCAGCGCGGCGAGCGTCTCGGCGCGCAGCAGCGGCACGTCGCCGTACGTGACCAGGACCGTGCCATTGATCGTGCCCGTCTCCTCCAGCACCGTGCGGACGGCGTGGCCGGTCCCGCGCTGCTCGCGCTGCACGACGGCGCGCGCGTCAGGGCTGGTCTCGGCGAGATGGGCGCCGACGCGCTCGCGCGCATGGCCGATGACGACGATCAGCCGCTCGGGTTTCAGGTCGCGGGCGGCCGCGAGCATGTGGTCGACCAAAGCACGGCCGCACACCTCGTGGAGGACTTTCGGGGTCTGGCTCTTCATCCGGGTGCCCTCGCCTGCGGCGAGGACGATGACGGCTGCCGGGCGCGGCACACTCACGGACTGAGGCTCCCTGTGGCTGGACGGATCAGGGTTGCTGGTACGGCTACCGCACCGCTACCCTCCCGACACGCTGAGGATACCTGCCTGACCGCAACAGCGGACTCAGCCCCCTGCTGACATGCTTTCGAACTGCTGTTATGGCTCCCGGGAGAGGATTCGAACCCCTACAAAGAACACCAAAAATTCTCGTCCTGCCTGGTTAGACGACCCGGGATCGGTTCAGCCGGTGTACAGCTTACCGATCGAGAGTGGGTCTTGCCGACACCATTACCCCCAGAGCCCATCCTTCGATCTTCTTGTAGGTCTCCAGACCTCGACGGACGTCAACGCGAAGGCATCCTCGATAGTCCTCGCCGTTGTTCCTGCGGACCGTCGCCGGGTTGTGACGCTTCAGCGTGGTCTTCCGGAACTGACTCCTGTCGGCCCCCGTCACCTCCAGCCAGTAGCGTTCGGCGGCCTCGATATCGGCGGTCTCGTGAATGTGCACGCGGAAGTAGAGTCTCTCCAGAGGCACCCCCGCGACCTCCAGAAAGCGGATGAAGAGCAGCACCAGCCCCGGATCGCTGTTGATGAAGGTCACGTGGTTGTCCGCGCGATGCGGCTTGTTCTTCGCCCCCTCACACCAGTAGGCGATCGCCCCTGCGATCAGGATCTCGCGATCAGACAGTATGCCGATCTCGTCTTGCGCTCTCTGACGGACATCCTCGCGCTCGGCCCTGCGCCGGGCACCCTCCTCCGCCCAGTAGCGCCGTCGGCCCTCGTCGTTGCGCCTGCGGGACTCCGCATAGCTCAACCGCCCCTCCCGCGGCAGGTCGCGCACCCACAGCGAGACAGAGGACTTCGACACCCCAAGCTCAGCGGCGATCTCCGGATACGTCCGCCCTTGAGCGCGCAGCTCGCGTGCCCTCTCGTGCAGATCGTCCTTGGCGTTGCCGCGCAGCGCCGACTCCTTCGGGACGGTGCCCCGAAGGACCTTGGTCAGCTGGTAGTTGCTGGTCAGCCCCAGGATGTCCTTGATCTGCATCCTGGACTTGCCCTCGGCCCGCAACTGGATGGCCCGAGCACGGATCTGATCCCAGTCTCGTTTCATCAGCACGGCAAAATAGTATCCGATCAGATACGTGCAGGCCAGCCCTCAGAGGTAAAGAGACACTCTTAGGGCTTCCTTACTTACGACAGCGTAGGTTACGTTTGCGTAGGCAGGACATTCTCCCCATACATGTCGTGAGAGGTAGCCCATGACCGTTGTTGCCGAGCGTTCCGCTCCCGGTCCCAAGCCGGACGCCGATCCGGAGCCCAGGACCAAGGTCGAGCTTCTGACCTTCGGCCTGGTGGTGGGCCTGCCGCTGGTCGCCATCGCGGCCGCGGTGCCGTTCGCGTGGGGGTGGGGGCTGGGCTGGACGGACGTGGCGATCGCCTTCGTCTTCTACATCGTCTCCGGCCTCGGCGTCACCGTCGGCCTGCACCGGTACTTCACCCACGGCTCGTTCAAGGCCAAGCGCCCGCTGAAGATCGCGCTCGGCATCGCGGGCAGCCTGTCGCTCGAGATGTCCGTGCTCGACTGGGTGGCCACCCACCGCAAGCACCACAAGTTCTCCGACAAGGAAGGCGACCCGCACTCGCCGTGGCGCTTCGGCCCCGGCTTCAAGTCGCTGACGAAGGGCCTGCTCTACGCCCACATGGGCTGGATGTTCGACGCCGAGCGGACCAACCGGGAGAAGTTCGCCCCCGACCTGGTCAAGGACGACGACGTCGTCAAGCTGCACAAGTGGTTCGGGGCGCTGGCCGTCACCTCGATCTTCCTGCCGGGCATCATCGGCGGCCTGCTCACCTGGTCCTGGCAGGGCGCGCTGACCGCGCTGTTCTGGGGCTCGCTGGTCCGCATCGGCCTGCTGCACCACGTCACCTGGTCGATCAACTCCATCTGCCACGTGTTCGGCGAGGAGGAGTTCCAGGTACGCGACAAGTCGCGCAACGTCTGGTGGCTGGCGATCCCGTCCTTCGGTGAGTCGTGGCACAACCTGCACCATTCGGACCCGACCTGCGCCCGTCACGGCGCCCTCAAGGGCCAGATCGACCTCAGCGCCGGCCTGATCCGGATCTTCGAGAAGCTGGGCTGGGTCCACGACGTACGCTGGCCGACCCCCGAGCGCCTGGCGGCGAAGCGCATTGCCTGAGGCGACCGCTGTGTCGGCGGGCACTGCAATTATGGAGAATGTGACCACCGAACCCCGATCTCGCAGACGCATGTCAGGAAGAGAACGCCGAGAGCAGCTGATCCGCATCAGCCGCACGCTCTTCGCCGAGAAGGGCTTCGACGGGACCTCTATCGAGGAGATCGCGGCCACCGCCCAGGTCTCCAAGCCGGTCGTGTACGAGCACTTCGGCGGCAAGGAGGGCGTCTACGCGGTCGTCGTGGACCGGGAGATGCAGAAACTCCTGGGCATGATCACCTCAGCTCTGGCGGCGTCCCACTCGCTGATCAAGCTGGAGCGGGCGGCGCTGGCCCTGCTGCAGTACATCGAGGAGAGCAGCGAGGGGTTCCGCATCCTGGTGCGCGACTCCCACGCCGCTTCGGGCACGGGCACGTTCGCCAGCCTGATCAGCGAGATCGCCAGCCAGGTGGAGGACGTGCTCGCCGACGAGTTCGCCGGCCGGGGCTATGACCCGAAACTCGCGCCCATGTACGCGCAGATGCTGGTCGGCATGGTGGCACTCACCGGCCAGTGGTGGCTCGACGTGCGCAAGCCGGGGCGCGAGGAGGTCGCCGCGCACCTGGTCAACCTGGCCTGGAACGGCCTGACCGGGCTCAACCCCCAGCCGCGCATCACCGCCGCCACCCGCGAGGGCGCCGAGCTCGCGGTCACCGCGCCGCCGCGGGCCAGCGAGAAGGAGCTGCGCGAGCTGGAGAAGCAGCGTGAGCGCGAGGCCAAGGAGGCCGAGAAGCTCCGTCAGCGCGAGCTGAAGGAGGCGGAGAAGGCCAGGCTGCGCGAGCTCAAGGAGCGTGAACGGCTGCTCAAGGAAGCGGAGAAGGCGCGTGAACGGGAGGACAAGCTGCGTCAGCGCGAGGCGCGGCTGGCCGAGCGGGCGGCCAAACTGGGCCAGGGCGACCAGTCGGAGTAAGCCGTTGAGACGTCGTTAACGTTCTGTTCAATCAAACAGGGCATATTGCTCATATGTCCGCGGAACCGTTGCACCCAGGAAACGACTTGCCCTTGCCCCAGGAGCGGTTCCTCAACCGTGAGGAGAGCTGGCTTCAGTTCAACCAACGGGTGCTGGAACTGGCCGAAGACGACTCACTGCCCCTTCTCGAACGGGTCCGCTTCCTCGCGATCTTCGCGAGCAACCTGGATGAGTTCTTCCGGGTACGCGTGGCGGGTCTCAAGCGGCGCATGGCCACCGGCCTGCTGCTGCGGACCAAGAGCGGGCTGAAACCCCGCGAAGAACTGGCCCGGATCGCCACGATCGCCGGCGACCTGGCCAAACGGCACGCGGCGGGCTTCCACGAGCGGATCAGCCCGCAGCTCGCCGGCGAGGGCATCGAGATCGTCCGCTGGGACGACCTGGGCCGCGAGGAACGCACCGAGCTGCGCAAGCTGTTCCGCGAGCGCATCCGCCCCGTGCTCACGCCGCTGGCGGTGGACCCCGCCCACCCTTTTCCCTATATTTCCGGCCTGAGCCTCAACCTTGCCGTCGTGGTGCGGAATCCGACCAACGGTCACACGGTCTTCGCCCGGGTCAAGGTTCCGTCCCAGTTGCCGCGTTTCGTCACCGCGTCGAAGGATCGTTTCGTCCCGCTCGAGGATGTGATCGCCGCCCACCTCGGCCAGCTGTTCAAGGGCATGGAGATCGTCCAGCACCACGTCTTCCGCGTCACCCGCAACGAGGACCTCGACGTCGACGAGGACGTCACCGAGAATCTCATGCAGGCGCTGGAGAAGGAGCTGCTCAAGCGCCGTTTCGGTCCGCCGGTCCGGCTGGAGGTCGAGGACACGATCACCGCCGAGGTGCTCGACCTGCTCGTCGAGGAACTGGGCGTCGCGCCGCACGAGATCTACCGGGTCGCCGGGCCGCTCGACCTGACCGGCCTGCACGCCATCGCCGACCTGGACCGGGGCGAGCTCAGCTACCGGCCGTTCGTGCCGGCGGAAGCCGTACACGCCGAGGACGATGTCTTCTCCGTGCTGCGCGAGCGCGACGTGCTCCTGCACCACCCCTACGACTCCTTCGCCACCAGCGTGCAGCGCTTCATCGAGGAGGCGGCGGCCGACCCGCGCGTACTGGCGATCAAGCAGACCCTCTACCGCACCAGCGGCGACTCCCCGATCGTGGACGCGCTCATCGACGCCGCCGAGGCCGGCAAGCAGGTCGTCGTGGTCGTGGAGATCAAGGCCCGCTTCGACGAGCACGCCAACATCTCCTGGGCCCGCAAGCTGGAGCGCGCGGGCTGCCACGTGGTCTACGGCGTCGTGGGCCTGAAGACCCACTGCAAACTCGCCCTCGTCGTACGGCAGGAGCCGTCAGGAGAGCTGCGCCGCTACTGCCACATCGGAACCGGCAACTACAACCCCAAGACGGCCCGGCACTACGAGGACTTCGGCCTGCTGACCTCGGACCCGCTGGTCGGCGAGGACGTCACCGACCTGTTCATCCACCTGACCGGCTACTCCAACCACTCCGCCTACCGCCGCCTGCTGGTCGCCCCGCACTCGCTGCGCGGCGGCCTGCTGGCCAGGATCGAGCGGGAGATCGCCCACCAGCAGGCCGGGCGCCCCGCCAGAATCCGGATCAAGACGAACTCGCTGGTCGACGAGCCCCTGATCGACGCCCTCTACCGGGCCTCGCGCGCGGGCGTGCCGGTGGACCTGTGGGTACGCGGCATCTGCATCCTGCGTCCGGGTATCCCCGACCTGTCGGAGAACATCCGCGTACGCTCCATCCTCGGCCGGTTCCTGGAGCACTCGCGGGTCTACGAGTTCGGGCTCGGCCGCCGTCCCGAGGTGTGGGTGGGCAGCGCCGACCTCATGCGCCGCAACCTGGACCGCCGGGTCGAGGCTCTGGTCAAGGTGACCGGGCAGCAGCACAAGGCGTACCTCATCGAGCTGATGGACCTGGCCATGGCCGATACCACCAACGCGTGGCTGCTGAAGGCCGACGGCACCTGGGTCCGGCACCAGGGCGAAGACCTGCAGACCCACCTCATCGGCACCCGCCGCTGGAGAACCGTTGATGACTGAGATCTTCCGGGCCGCCGGCGCCGTCGTGTGGCGAGGCGACGCGGAGAACCCCGAAGTGGCGCTGATCCACCGCGAACGTTACAACGACTGGACCTTCCCCAAGGGCAAGCTGAAGACCGGCGAGCACGTGATCGCCGCCGCGGTCCGCGAGGTGCGCGAGGAGACGGGCATCACCGCGCACCTGGGCCGCGCCCTGCCGCCGATCCACTACCTGTTCAAGGGCCGGCTGAAACGTGTCGACTACTGGGCCGCCCAGGTGGCCGACGACGTGCCGTTCGTACCGAATGACGAGGTCGACGCCCTGGAGTGGATGCCGATCGCCGAGGCCCGCACCCGCCTCACCTACTCCTGGGACGGCGGCCTCCTGCACGCGCTGACCGCCGTGCCGCTGCGCACCGTCCCCCTTGTCCTGGTACGGCATGGCGCCGCCGGTTCCCGGCAGAGCTGGAAGGGCGACGACGACCTGCGCCCGCTGGAGGCCGAGGGCTACGTCCAGGCGGTCACGCTCGCCCAGGTGCTGCCCGCCTACCGCCCCGAGGTGCTGCTCAGCTCGCCGAGCCTGCGCTGCGTGCAGACCATGGAGGCGTTCTCCACCGCCGTCACGACCGATCCGCTGCTCAGCGAGCGGCACCAGGACGCCGACAAGACGCCCGCGCTGGTGAACGGCATCACCGTGCCCGCCGCCGCCTGCAGCCACGGGAAGGTGCTGCCGCACCTGATCTCCGCGCTCAGCGGCGTCGACGTCCACCTGCGCAAGGGCGCCTTCGCCGTCCTGCACCGGGCCGGCACCAGGACGGTCAGCGTCGAACGCTATTCCACGTGACGGGCAGCTTCGCGAAGCCCTGGGTCAGCCGGCCGGTGTTCACCTCCAGCTCCCGCAGCGGGACGGCGAGCCGCAGGCCCTCGAAGCGCTGGAAGAGGCGGCTGAAGACCGCCTCCAGCTCGACCCTGGCCAGGGTGGCGCCGAGGCAGAAGCGCGGGCCGTACCCGAAGCCGAGGTGCGGGTCGCCGGGTTCGCGGTGCAGGTCGAAGACGTCGGGGTCGGAGAAGACCCGTTCGTCGCGGTTGGCGGCGTCGGTGGAGATCAGCACCGCTTCGCCCTTGCGGATGGTCAGCCCGCCGTACTCGACGTCCTCGCGGGCCCAGCGGGGGATGCCGTGCAGGCTGGGCACGGCCATGCGCAGGATCTCCTCGACGGCCGCGGCCGCCAGCGACGGGTCCGCCTCCAGCTCGGCGAGCTGGTCGGGCCGCTCCAGCAGGAGCAGCACGCCGTAGTCGATGCGGCCGACGGTCGTCTCGTGGCCGGCGAACAGCAGGCCGCCGGCGAGCCGGGCGACCGTACCGTCGTCGTCGATGACACCGGCGAGGTCGGTCAGCACGTCCTCGCCCGGCTCGCGGCGCTTGCGCTCGATCAGCCCGGCCATGTACGCGCCCATCTCGGCGCGGGCCGCCTCGCCCTTGACCGCGTCGTCGATGTCGCCCATGCGGATGGAGACCTCGCCGAAGTAGTCCCTGTCCTCGAACGGCACGCCGAGCAACTGGCAGATCACCAGCACCGGCAGCGGGAAGGACAGCTCGGCGTGCAGGTCGGCGGGCGGGGTCAGGCCGGCCAGGTGGTCCAGGCGCTCGTCGACCAGCGTTCCGACATGATCGGCCAGCGCCTTCATCCGGCGGGCGGAGAACGACGGCTGGAACAACCGCCGCATCCGCTCGTGGTCGGCCTTCTCGGTGGCGTGGTCGCCAGTCGGGCCGCCCAGCAGCGCCGAGCCGGAGATGCGCGGGGCCTTCTCCGGCTCGGGATGCGAGCGGCCGAGAAGCGGCTCGGCGAACAGTTTGCGGGCGTCCTCGTAGCCGCTGACCAGCCAGACCTCGTCGCCGGTCCGGGTACGGACCTTGGCTATGCCCTGCTGTAGTCGTAGCTCGCGGTAAGCGGCCGGAACGTCCAAGGTGTGGTGCGCTCGAATGGGATGACGGGGAGCTCACTCATAGGATCTTTCTAACAGCCTCCACCGTCTTCTCCCAGACTGCCGGGAACTCGGCGTGTGCCCGCTCGGCGGTACTCTTCTCCATGCCGATCAGCAGACCGTAGGTGAAGGTGTCCTCGCCCGCCTGGCGCGCGCTCTCTGCCTCCTTGGCGAGCGTCTCCTGCGCGACCACACCGTCCTGATAGAGCCCGAGAATCTCCTGTACGGCTTCCGCGTGCTTGGCCAGCTTCTTCATCCCGAGTGCCTCGGCCGTGTAGCGGGCGCGCTTGGCCGCCTTGCGCACGTCGTGCATGGCGATCTCGCGCCGTTCCTCGTCCTCGATGGCCTGCGCGTGGTCGTAGGCGTCGGTGACCCGCTTCCAGTTCTTGGCCGCGACCCCCTGGAGCGTCGCCTCGGCCGGCTTGCCCGCGGGCTTGGCCAGCTCGGGCTCGGCCACGAGCGCGTCGAGGCCGTCGAGCAGCGTGTAGTAGCGGTCGCCGCTCAGTGCCTCCCTGATCCGGTTGTAGGAGTCCTGCTCGCGCTTGAGCAGGTCCTCGCCCAGGCGTACCTGGATGGGGCCGTGGACCAGCTCGGGGGCCAGCGACCCCAGGAGGCCGGCGAACCTGGCCCTGGTCACCTCCAGGTCGCGGGCCTCGCCGAGGACCGTTCCCAGCCAGCGCAGCTCGTCCTGGAGGTGCTCGGTATCGGTGACGATGCTCTTGAACGCCTTCAGCGCGCTGCGCATGCGCCGTGCCGCCACGCGGGCCTGGTGAACGGCGTCGTCCTCGGCCCGCCGTACCCTCGGATCCTGCGACAGCAGCGCGCTGACCTGGCTGTCCAGGTAGTCCATGACGACCTCGCCCGCGGAGCCCGCCTTGGCGGGCCCGCCCGGACGGGGCGGCCGGTCGAGCAGCCGCGCGAGCTTGCTGGACGACTCGGCCGGCGTGGCGCCCGCCTTCATGAGACGTTTGCCCACCTTGGCGAGCACGGCCTGGTCGCCTTCGAGCAGTTCCGCCTCGACCTCGCGCCAGCGCTCCACACGCTGCTCGTCGCCGAACACGGTGCCCTTGACCCGGTCGTCGGCGATCTCCACCAGCGGGGTGCCGTCAACGGAGACGACCGTGACGTTCCTGCGGGTGTCCAGCTCGGCGACGGGCACAAGCTCCGCGCCCCGGGTGAAGGCGCGCACGAGGTTCTCCAGCGGCGCCGGGACGACCTTGGTGCTGCGCGTCAGCGGGTGGGTGATCTCCTGGCGCGCTCCCTTGGCCTTGGGGAGTTTCAGATGCCAGCCGGGATCGGAGCCGCCTCGCCTGCGCCGCAACGTGATCCCGCGAGCCGCCAGCCGCAGGTCGGGAGTGTCGTAATAGAGCGCGACGAGCTGATAGCTCTTCGGCCCGTCCACGTCACCGATCTTGCTCAGGTCCGGGATGGCGTAATCGTCGGCGACGTCGAACTTGTCTTCGATCTCGATGCCCACAGCACCTCGCAAGTGTCCGATTTCGGAACATCATGCCACTGGAAGGTTAACTTCACACGACCTGCAGGAGCTCGATTCTGTTCCCCACGGGGTCGGTGACGTAGACGCGGCGATATCCGGGGAAGAGCAGGTCCACCTCGCCTTCGGGCAGTACGTCCACCAGGAACGCGGGATGGGCCTTCCTGGCCGGGCGGAAGTCCTCCTCGATGCCGAGGTGCACCTCCACGCCGTCGCCCCGGAACCAGGCGCCGCCGCGCTTGGCCAGCTCCGGCGGCTTCGGCACCTCGGTGAGGCCGAGGAAGCCGGAATAGAACTCCCTGAGCTGCGGCTCGCTGCCCTTCGGCGCGGCGAGCTGGACATGGTGCATGGCGATGAGCTTCACGCGTGCGCCACCTCTTTGCCGGCCACTACGAAGATGCGTCGGAAGGGGAAGGCGGTGCCGTACTCCTTGCGAGGATATGCCGCATCGAAGAGCTTTTTGAGGTCCCGTTTGAAGGAGGTCTGCTCGCCGGGGTCGAGCCGGTCGAGGACCGGGCGCAGGGCGGTGCCGGAAACCCAGGTCAGCACGGCGTCCTCGCCCTGGAGCAACTGGACGTAGGTGGTCTCCCAGGCGTCGACGCGGACGCCCATGGCGCTGAGCAGTTCCATGTACTCCATGGGCGTGGAGACCGGCGCGCCGCGGTCGAACTCGCCGAGCTTGTCACGCCAGGTGTCACTGCGGCAGAGTTCGCGGATCAGCACGTGGCTGGGCGCGTCGAAGTTGCCCGGCACCTGGAAGGCCAGCCAGCCGCCGTCGGCGAGCGCGTCGACCCAGTGTCCGAGCAGGTCGCGGTGGGTGGGCACCCACTGGAGCACCGCGTTGGAGACCAGGACGTCCACCGGCCGGTCGGGACGCCACAGGGTGACGTCGGCCACGGTGAACCTGCCGCCGGTCTCGCGCGCCTTGGCGATCATCGCGGGTGAGGAGTCGAACCCCTCGACCGTCGCCCCCGGCCAGCGCTCGGCCAGCGCCATGGTGAGCTCGCCGGTGCCGCAACCGGCATCTACGACATACTGGGGTGCGTCGGCCTGGATTCTGGCGGTCAGCTCAAAGAACGGCCGTGACCGCTCGTCGGCGTAGCGTTCGTACGTTGACGGGTCCCAGATATCTCTCGACATAAAGATATTTGATATCGAGATATGTATCTCGATGTCAAGACAGTAGACTGCATCCATGACGGATGCGCACGAGTCCCTTGACGAGGTCGACCGGCTGGTCGCCGCCTGGCGGACCGAGCGGCCCGACCTCGACGTCGAACCCCTCCAGGTGCTCTCCCGCGTCTCCCGCCTAGCCAAGCACCTCGACCGGGCCCGCCGGGCCGCCTTTGCCGAGCACGACCTCGAACCATGGGAGTTCGACGTGCTGACGGCGTTGCGGCGAGCAGGCAAACCCTACGAACTGTCCCCCGGCGCCCTCCTCCGCGCCACGCTGGTGACCTCGGGCACGATGACCAACCGCATCGACCGCCTGGCCCAGGCCGGCCTCGTCCGCCGCCGCCCCGACCCGGAGGACCGGCGCGGCGTGCTCGTCACGTTGACGGATACGGGACTGCAGCGGGTGGACTCGGCGTTCGCCGGCTTGCTACGCCGCGAACACGACCTCCTCGCCGGCCTCGACGAGCCCAACCAACGCGCCCTCGCCGCCCTGCTCCGCACCCTCCTCGCCCCGTTCGACGCGGGTTCCTCCAACTGACGCCTTTATGCCGCTACGGCGCTCTGCGGTCACGGCGCTCTGCGGTTTGTGGCGCTCTGAGGTTGTGGTGCTCTGAGGTTGTGGTGCCCTGAGGTTGCGGCCGCCTTAGGGTTACGGCTAGCGCCGGGTTGCCCGCACCGCCGCCGTGGGCGCGCGACCGTCGAGCGCCGGTCGTGAAGGCTCACGGGGTTCCCGCCGCAACAACTCCGCCCTCGGCCACCCCAGGCCAACAGCCCACTCGGCACCCGGCCCCACTGCCCGCAGGCCAACAGCCCACTCGGCACCCGGCCCCACTGCCCGCAGGCCAACAGCCCACTCGGCACCCGGCCCCACTGCCCGCAGGCCAACGGCGCGCTGGGCACCCGGGCCGCAGTGCACGCAGGCCCACTACCCGCGCCCGCCCACGCCTTTCCGGCGCCGGCGCGGCGGGACGTGGTGCGGTGGAGTCCGGCGCCCTTAACGGTGCTCAGCCCACCAGGGCGCCCCTGCTGCCTCTTGCCGGGTGCCGGGGAGGGTTGCACGGTGCTGTTGGCTGTTCGGGTCGGGCGGTACTCGCCGAGGCGGTCGGCGGTTATTCGCCGAGGCGGTCGGCGGTTTCCAGCCATTCGGCTTCGATGGTGTCCTTCTGGGTTTGGATGTCCCGAAGCTGGGCGTCCAGTGAGCCGAGCCTTTCGTAGTCGCTGGCCGCCGCTGCCATCTGTTCGTGGAGCTTTGTCTCCTGGCCGGTCAGCTTGTCCAGCTGGCGCTCCAGGCGGCTCAGTTCCTTGCGGAGTTCGCGTTCCTCCTTGGCCGACGGGCCGGAAGGGGTGGTAGCAAGCGACGGGGTGGCGGGAGCCGTACCGGATGGGGCTGGGGTGGAGGCGAGGCGGGCGGTCAGGGCGGTGCCGGCCGCGCGGCGCTCCAGGTACTCGTCCACGCCGCCGGGCAGCATCGACAGCCTGCCGTCGCCGAGCAGCGCCACGCACCGGTCGGCGACGCGCTCCAGGAAGTAGCGGTCGTGGCTGACCAGGATCAGCGTGCCGGGCCAGCCGTCGAGCAGGTCTTCGAGCTCGTTGAGCGTCTCGATGTCGAGGTCGTTGGTGGGCTCGTCGAGCAGCAGCACGTTGGGGTCGTCCATGAGCAGGCGCAGCAACTGCAGCCGCCGCCGCTCCCCTCCCGACAACTCGCCGACGACCTTCCACTGCGCCTCGCCCTTGAAGCCGAGACGTTCGAGCAGTTGGGAGGCGGTCCACTCGCGCTTGCCGACCTGGATGTACTTGCGGATCTCCTCGACCGTCTCCAGCACGCGGCGGGTCGGGTCCAGCTCGGTCAGTTCCTGCGACAGGTGTGCCAGGCGGACCGTCCTGCCGCGCACCACGCGGCCGGTGTCCGGCTGGACCGTGTCCGCGAGCAGCCGCAGCACCGACGACTTGCCGGAGCCGTTGACCCCGATCAGCCCGATCCGGTCACCCGGCCCGAACTGCCACGTGCACGCGTCGAGCACCATCGGCCCGCTGCCGGGGCCGCCGGCGTGGAGGGTGACGTCTTCGAGGTCGTACACGGTCTTGCCCAGCCGCGCCGTCGCGAACTTCACCAGCTCCACGCTCTCCCGCGCGGGCGGCTCGTTGGCGATCAACGCCTGCGCGGCGTCGACGCGGAACTTCGGCTTCGAGGTACGCGCGGGCGGGCCCCTCCGCAGCCAGGCGATCTCCTTGCGCATGAGGTTCTGGCGGCGTTCCTCGGCGGCTTGGGCGATGCGTGCCCGCTCGGCCTTGGCCAGGACGTACGCCGCGTAACCACCCTCATAGCGCTCGACCTTGCCGTCGACGACCTCCCACGTCCGCGTGGAGACGGCGTCGAGGAACCACCGGTCGTGCGTCACCACCACGAGTGCGCTCTTACGCGTCGCCAGGTGCCCGGCCAGCCAGGCGATCGCCTCGATGTCCAGGTGGTTCGTGGGCTCGTCGAGCATGATCAGCTCGTGTTCGTCGATGAGCAGCTTGGCCAGCGCCGTACGCCGCCGCTCCCCACCCGACAACTCCGACGCCTTGGACTCCAGGTCAAGGTCACCGATCAGGTTGGCCAGAATCTCCCGTACACCCTGGTCACCGGCCCACTCGTGCTCAGCCCGCCCGCCCAGCACGGTCTCGCGCACACTCAGCCCGGGATCCAACGTGTCCTGCTGCGACAGAACACCGATCCGCAGGCCACGGTTGTGCGTGACCCGGCCGCTGTCCGGCTTGACCTCACCCGAGATCACCGCCAGCAGGGTGGTCTTGCCACCGCCGTTACGCCCGACCACCCCGATCCGCTCACCGGCCTCAACCCCCAGGGAGAGATCGCTGAGCAACGGCTTGGGGCCGTAGGCATGGGAAACAGACTCAAGATTGACCAGATTCATGGCCGTCCCAGCGTACTGGCAACCCAACGCCACCCCATCCACCCGCCAACCCACCCTCCAACCCACCCTGTCCACAGCACCACAACCTCGCACGGCGTCCGGGCTGATGGGCTGCTCGGATCTTGGCAGCCCCATCAACCTCGGAACCAGCCGCGTGAACAGAGCCGCCCCGAACGGAACGGGCCAGCCTGGACACGACCGCGCTGGGCGGGCGCGTGACGCCGCGGGTCAAGGGCGGAGTTATTACGGCGAGTGCCACGTGAGCCCTCACGACCATCGCTCGACAGACGTCCACCGGGTACGGCGGGGCGGGTGGGGCGGCGGAGCCGTAAGGGATGGGAGGCCCGAACGCCGTAACGGATAGAGAGCCCGAACGCCCAGAAACCGCCGTAACGGATAGAGAGCCCGAACGCCCAGAAACCGCCGTAAGAGACAGGAATCCCAAACGCGTTCAGAGAACGAAATCAGAACGAGGAATCAGATGAGATGGGCACCACGCGCGGGGCCGGTGGTGGGTGCGGCGGTGTGGCAGACGGCGGAGGCGGCGAGGGAGATGGCCAGGTCGCGGGCGTGGTCGGCGTCGGCGGCCAAGAACGCGCAGGTCGGGCCGGAGCCGGAGACGATGGCGCCCAGTGCGCCGAGTTCGCGGCCGGTTTCCAGGGTGCGGGCCAGGCTGCGGCGCAGCATGAGGGCGGCGGGCTGCAGGTCGTTGGTGAGGACGGCGCCCAGGGCCTGCGCGTCGCCGGTGCGCAGGGCGGTCAGCAGGGGTTCGCTGGCCTGGGGCCATCCGACCGCCTCGCCGGTGGCCTCGCGCAGGCGGTCGCACTCGGCATACACCTTCGCCGTCGACAGGCCGCCGTCGGCGATGGCGAAGACCCAGTGAAAGGTTCCGTTCGTCTCCAGGCGGGTCAGCTGCTCGCCTCGGCCGGTGCCCACCGCCGTGCCGCCGAGCAGCGAGAACGGCACGTCGCTGCCCAGGTCCGCGGCGATCTCCATCAGGTCCTCTGGCGGCAGGCCGAGTCCCCACAGCTCGTTGCACGCCACCAGCGCCCCCGCGGCGTCGGCGCTGCCTCCGGCCATCCCGCCCGCCACCGGGATCGCCTTCCTGATGACCAGTTCGACGCCGTAACTCCGGCCCGCGTGCTTGGCCAGCGCGCGGGCGGCCTGGATGGCCAGGTTGCCGTCGTCGAGCGGCACCTGGTCGGCCCACTCGCCCACGACGCCGACCTTGACCAGTTCCGACTCCTTGGCCTCGACCTCGTCGAAGATCGATACGGCGTGGAAGACGTTCACGAGGTCGTGGTAGCCGTCGTCACGCAAGGGGCCGACGGAAAGCTGCACATTGACTTTGGCGGGCACCCGTACGGTCACCGAACTCATCGATCCGCTGCCACTTTCATCGCCTCGGGGTCAGGACCCTCGATGGTAGCGGGCTCCCGGCCGCCCCACGCCCCATCCCGAACCCGCACGTCACCCCGGCCACACCTTTCATCCGAAGATGCGGCATCGTGGGCAGATGACGTTGATTTCGGTTATTGAGGTGCCACAGTGGCGGTCGTCGGGATCCCGTGCGGCGGAGCGCCTCGTCGAAGGGGCCAGACTGCTGGCCGAGATGGTGCCTGGCGGGGACCGGGTGCGCGTCGAGGTGGCGGAGGGCTCCACCCCCGCCGAACTCGCGGTCACCGCCTCCCGGGTCCGTGCCGCGCGGGCCGGTGCCCAGGGCTTCCCTGTGACGTTGGGCGGTGACTGCGGGGTCGACCTCGAGCCGATCGCCGCGGCCGTGCGCCGGTACGGTGAACGGCTGGTGGTGCTGTGGTTCGACGCCCACGGGGACCTGAACACGCCCGATACCTCTCCTTCCGGGGCCTTTCACGGGATGGTGCTGCGGGCGCTCACCGGCGAGGGGCATCGTGAACTGCTGCCCGAGGTGAGCCTGGATCCTCGGCGGATCGTCCTCGCCGGGGCACGGGATCTGGACGCGGCCGAGGTGTCGTTCATCGAGGAGCGCGGGGTTCGTCACCTTCGTGTGGAGGATCTGGCTGGTGCGGATGCCCTTCTGGACGGGGTTGCGCGGGCCGGTGACGGGGAGGTCGCCGTCTACATTCACATCGATCTGGATGTGCTGGATCCTGGGGAGTTCGCTTCCGTGGGGTCACCGGCTCGGGGCGGGTTGCGGGCCGGGCAGTTGCTGGGGCTGGTGGAGGCCGTGGCCAGCCGGTTCGAGATCGCCGGACTCGGGATCACCGAGTACGAGCCCAGCGACCCCGACGATCAGGCCACCCTGACACCGCTGGTCGCCGCCCTGGTCAAAACCTGCACCCAGACCCCCTGACCCGACACCCCCCGACCCCGGGCCTGGGCCCATGCCCGGTGATCCAGTTCTCGCCCCAAGCCCTCCGTGCCCGGAACCACAGACCGGGACCGCCCCCAAGCCCCGCTGACCACCGAGGCGGCCGGCATGGGGTGGGCCCAGCCTGGCGAGGGCCCACGGCTTGCGGGAGGGAGTGGGCCGGGGGTTGGGGGCAGGGGTTGAGGCAGGGGCACACGCTGGCGCTCGGTTGTGGAGAGGGGCCGGTGCCACGACCCAGTCTGGTGGGCGAGGGCCGTGGCTCACCGGACGAGGCCCTGGTCACCCCGAGCGAGGGCCGTGGTGCTCGGTGGGGGTTGGTGGGTGGGGTTAGCCGGGGCGGACGGCGCCTCGGTAGGTGGAGCGGTAGTACGACGACTTCAGGAACTGGGTCTTCTTGACCACGTCGCCGGTTTTGGGGGCGTGGATCATGATGCCGTTGCCCAGGTAGAGGCCCACGTGCGTGGGGTCGCCGTTGCCACCGCCGAAGAAGACCAGGTCTCCCTTGCGGAGGTCGGACAGTGCCACGCGGCGCCCCTGGCGGAACTGGGTGCCGGTGTAGTGGCCCAGGGTCACGCCCGCCTTCGACCACGCGTACAGGGTGAGGCCGCTGCAGTCGAAGCCGATGGTGTTCGCGCCTCTGCCGATGCCTCGGGTGGGGCCGGAGGGGGCGCCTCCGCCCCAGGAGAACGGGGTGCCCAGTCTTGCCAGGGCGGCTGAGGCGGCTGTTTCGCCCCTGGTGGGCCTTGGGGTCCTCTTCGTGCTGGGGGCGGGGCGTTCGGGGGCGGGGGGCTGGGTGGGTTTGACGGTGGTGATCCGTTCGAGCTTGGGGGTGCTCAACCACGGATGGGGAGGGTGGGAGCGTCCGGGCGCGGGTTTGGTGGGTGTGCCGTCTCGGCCGGTGGTGGCCGGGTGCCCGAGCCGGGCGCAGGCCTCCGCCGGGAGGGTGATCACTCGCTTCACCTCGCGGGTGCCGGGACTCCGGGAAAGGGCCACGGATTCTTGGCCGGGTGGCTGCGGGACGACCAGGTGTGCGTAGGCGGCCGGGATGGTGATGACCACCTGGCACTCGGCGGTCGGCGCGGGGACCGTGCTCAGCGTGGCCAGGAAGCCGCCGCCGAGGGTGAGCCACATCATGGTGTTCTCCTGGGCTGGATCGGATGGGAGGCCCAGGATCGTGCGGATCGGGTGGCGGATTTGGCGGCGAACGCGGTTCTGGGGATAGGGGCGCGGGGTCGCGTGAGTGGCTGTGGACAACGAAGAATCCCCGCCGTACCCCAAAAGGAACACCCCAAAGAAGCCCTATGCGGAACGCAGCGTGGGCCCGTTGATGATGAAGGCCGCCGCCCCGATAGCCACAGCGCATATGGCCTGCGTCAGGACGAACCACATCGGGAGCGCACCGGGAACGGCGTCGATGGCGATGGCGCGGGGGTGTCGGCTACGGCGCCGGTGGCCGCCGCGCGCTCGCCGTTCTCGCGTACCTCAACAAGACGTGAGGTCAGGGGGCGTTCTCGGCGATGCGGGTGAAGGCGGTGATGTCGAGCTGTTCGCCTCGGGCCGAGGGGTCGACGCCGGCCGCGCGCAGGGCGGTCTCGGCGGCGGACGGGCTGCCCGCCCACGTCGACAGGGCGGCGCGGAGGGTTTTGCGGCGCTGGGCGAACGCGGCGTCGATGACGGCGAACACCTGCTCGCGCGTGGCGGTGGTCGCGGGCGGGTCTCTGCGGACCAGGGAGACCAGGCCGGAGTCGACGTTGGGGACGGGCCAGAACACGGTACGGCCCACCGGGCCCGCCCTGCGCACGTCGGCGTACCAGGCGGCCTTGACGGACGGCACGCCGTACACCTTGGAGCCGGGCGGCGCGGCGAGGCGGTCGGCCACCTCGGACTGGACCATCACCAGCGACCTGCGCAGCGACGGCAGCGACTCCAGCAGGTGGAGCACGACGGGGACGGACACGTTGTAGGGCAGGTTCGCCACCAGCGCGGTCGGCACGTGTCCGGCCAGGTCGCCGGGGCCGATGCGCAGCGCGTCGGCGCCCACCACGGTGAGCTTTTCGGACAGGCCGCGGCCCGCGACCGTCTCCGGCAGTTGCGCGGCGAGCACCGGGTCGATCTCCACCGCGACGACGTGCTCGGCCGCCGCGAGCAGCGCCAGTGTCAGGGACCCCAGCCCAGGCCCCACCTCGATCACGACGTCGTCCGGCGCGACCTCGGCCACCCGGACGATGCGGCGGACGGTGCCGCCGTCGATCACGAAGTTCTGCCCGAGTCGTTTTGTCGGCCGAAGATCGAGCTTCTCCGCCAAAATACGTATTTCTATCGGGCCTAGCAGGTCCATCATCCAACTAGTCTCCCGCACCGAAGAACCTGAGATAGCGGACGGGGGGCACCACAGGGGAGGATGGCGTGAAAGACGAAGGGACATCCCTGATGGAGCCAACGGGCGCCGCGCCGCTTCGCCCCACGGATCCCCGGGAAATCGGCCCTTACCGGCTGCTGGGACGGCTCGGCGAGGGTGGCATGGGCACGGTTTTCCTGGCACGGGCGCCAGGCGGGCGATTTGTCGCGCTCAAGGTGGTGAAGTCGGAGTTCGCGAACCAGGAGGGGTTCGCGGCCCGTTTCCACGCGGAAGTGGACAACGCCCGGCGGGTCGCCTCGTTCTGCACCGCCCAGGTTCTGGACAACGGCAACAGCGACGAAGGCCGTCCCTACATGGTCACGGAATTCATCGCGGGCACCCCTTTGTCCGAGCAGATCGCGAGATTCGGCGCGCTGGAGGCCGGACCGCTCCACGGCGTCGCCCTCGGCGTGGCCGCCGCCCTGGCCGCCATCCACGTCGCCGGGCTCGTGCACCGCGACCTGAAGCCCGCCAACGTGATCCTCAGCCTCTCCGGCCCCCGCGTGATCGACTTCGGCATCGCCCGCGCCCTCGACCGCGAGACCGGCTTCACCCTCTCCGGCGAACTCCTCGGCAGCCCCGGCTGGTGGGCCCCCGAGCAGGTACGCGGCGAACAGGTCACCCCCGCGGCCGACGTCTTCTCCTGGGGCTGCCTGGTCGCCTACTCGGGAAGCGGCCGCCACCCGTTCGGCCGCGGCGACGTGATCACGCTGGCCACCCGCGTCCTGAACGGGCCGCCGGAGATCGGCACGCTGCCCGCGCCTCTCGACGATCTGGTACGGCGGGCCACCGCCATGGACCCCGCCCAGCGCCCCACCGCCCAGGACCTCCTCCTCGCCCTGGTCAGCGGCGGCGCACCGGCACCGGCTGCCGACCCGCCCACGCTGGCGGGCACCGAGTTGCTGCGCGACTGGCAGCCGCCGCGGAACGTCGTGGACAGCCCGGACATCACCTCCACCTTCGAGATCACCCCCACCCCGCCCCCCAGGCTCCCCCTCACCGCCACCCAGGCCCCCACGACCCCGGTCCGTGCCACGGCGACACCGGAGACCCACCCCCACCAGAGCACGCCCGTGTCAGCGGGCCAGACCTTCCGTGACCTCGAACGGCCGGAGGAACTCCTCCCACCGGTCGAGTACGCGGCCGGCTTCGCCCCCGACCGCCCCAGGACCAGAGGCACCCGCTGGCTGATCGCGGCGGCGGCAGCCGTACTGGCGCTGGCGCTGACGACGGCCGTGCTGATCTGGCAGGGCTCCCGCAACAGCCCCGCGGTCCAGAACACCCCGCAAGCGGGCAAACCCACGGTCACCGACATAGGCCGCAGATTCCAGCTCAGCAGCGCCTTCGACGGCCCGCAGCTGATCATCGCGACCGCTCCCGAGTGCGGCGTGGCCGGATACCAGGGCGCCACCCCCGCCAACGGCCAGCTCTGCCTGCTGCGCTGGACCCTGCTGAACCCCGGCGGCGAGCTCACCACGGTCGGCACCCCTGCCCTCACCCTGATCGACGACAGGAACGGCCGCCACGACCCGCTGCCGGTCTCCTCCCAGCTCCCGGCCGCGCTGACGGCGGGGGGACGGTTCGACGGGGTGTTCGTGTTCGACCTGCCGCCGGTCAGGAAGGCGGCGCGGCTGTCCGGCACGATGTTCACCGGCGGCAAGCAGATCGAGGTGCGACTGTCATGATCGTCCGGACCATCGTCACCCTCGCCCTCGCCGCCCTGGCCGTCGCCCCCGCCCAGGCGGCGACCGCGACGGCCTGCAACAACCAGAGCGACTTCGACGGCGACGGCCAGGACGACGCCGCCGTCGGCGACCCCTTCGCCAACGGCGGCAAGGGCGCGGTGCACCTGCTGTCCGGCACCAAGGTGGTCAGCCTCCCCTCGCCTCCCCTCGGTGAAGGCGACGCGTTCGGCTGGTCGGTGAAGCTGGCCAAGGTCAACGCGGACGCCTGCGCCGACCTGGTGGTGGGCGCGCCGTACGCGGATGTGCGGGGCGTGCGCGACGCGGGCGCGGTCCACATCCTGTACGGCGGAGCCGCCACGCGACCCCAGCTCCTCACCGCCCAGCAACCCCAGCAGGACGCCCATTTCGGCTGGTCCCTGGCCGCCAACGGCAACCTCCTGGCCATAGGCGCACCCCACGAGGACGAAGCCCAAACCGCCGACACCGGCTCCGTCTACATCAAGTCCGGCAGCAACCCGCTTAGACGGATAAGTCAGGAATCGTCCGAAGTCCCCGGCAACGGCGAAGTCGGCGACCAGTTCGGCTATTCGGTGGCCCTGTCCAAGGATCGGGCGTTGTTCGTCGGCGTGCCGTACGAGAACGACGACGGGGCGGGCCGCCAGGTCGGCACCGGCAAGATCCACTCAGGCCAGGTCACCATCATCACGGACACCACCGCGCCGATCCTGCGGGGCCAGAAATGGGACTCCCCCACCAAAAAGGCAGGCGACCGGTTCGGCTACGCGCTCGCCTACACCGACGGCGCGGGCCTGGCGGTGAGCGCCCCCGGCCCCGGCTACGTGCAGCTCTACACCCCGGCGCTGCGCCCGGCCAGGACCATCCGCCAGGGCACGCAGGGCTTCGGCTACTCGCTGGCGATCTCGCCGGACGGCCGCCTGGCCGTGGGCAGCCCGTACGGCGCGGGCGTCCTGCTCACCTCGTTTCAGCCCTCCGGCCAGGACCGGCGCCTGAACCTGGACGGCCGGGCCGTGGCCTTCAGCGGCAACCGCCTGCTGGCCGGTCAGCCCGACGCGGGCCGCGCGGGCCAGGTCGCCGTCCTGGGCCGCAACGCCGACGAGGTCCAGCGCGCCGAACCCGCGTCCGGCGCCGACTTCGGCTCCAGCGTCACCGGCTAACCCCGCGAACATGAAGGCATCAAGGCCACTGGCCGTGGCAGCGCTCACGTCCCTGCTGGTCACGGCCTGCACCACGCCGGACGGCGACCGGCGCCCCGCGGCCGACTGCGCCAAGGCGAGCCCACGGGACGTGGACGGCGACGGCCGCGACGACCTGGTGGTGGGCGACACCGAGCAGTGGCGAGCCGGTCCGGGCGCGCTGTACCTGATCAGCGCGGGCAAGGTGACCAGACTCCCGGCCCCGGACAAGGACGCCAGGGGCCTGGGCGCCACCGTGGGCATGGGCGACCTGGACGGCGACGGCTGCGCGGACGTGGTGGCAGGAGCCCCGTACACCGACGTGCGGGGAAAGCAGGCGGCGGGCGCCGTCTACATCCTGTACGGCGGCCAGAAGCGGCCTCCCGGAAAGCTGGTCGCGCCGGACCCGAGACCAGGGGCCGGATTCGGCGAGTCCCTGGCCGTCCGCGGCGACCGGATCGCCATCGGCGCCCCGCACGACGACGCCGACGGCGTCACCGCCTCGGGTTCCGTCCACCTGGCGGACAAGGGGACGATCCACCGCACGATCACCCAGAACTCACCCGGTGTCCCGGGCACCGGCGAACCGTACGACCGCTTCGGCACCGCCCTGGCCCTGGGCCCGGACGCGGTCCTGGTGGGCACGCCGTACGAGAGGACGGCGACGCTCGTCGGCGAGCGCGCGATCAGGCTCCAGCCACCGAGGAGCTGCCGCAACTACGCCGCCACCGTCGCCTACCACCTGGGCTACGTCGTCAGCGGCTGCGGTCAGGTCAGGCTCTACGCCGACGACGGCGTCCCCAGGTCCCACCTCACCAGGAAGGCGAACCCCACCCTGCTGACGGCCTCGCCCAGGGGATACGCGGCGGTGTGGAGCGACGGCGCCTGGCAGGTGCCGCCAGGAGACGCCCGCCCCTGGCAGCAGCCGGAGCCCTGGTCGGCGGCCCTGACGGAGACGAGCCTGGCCGTCGGCATGCCGACGGCCAGTCCGGGTGGCGCCGTGGCCGTCCTGGACCTCAAATCCGGAAATATCCAGACCTATCGGGTCGCGGGCAGCACCCAGTTCGGCGACGCCATCTCCGGCTGAACGGCTCAGCCGAACAGGCGGGACCCGCAGTGCGGCCACTGGCCCTCCCACCGGCCGCTCACCCGCTGGTACAGCAGCTGCGCCCGGTAGGTCTGCTCCTCGGCCGGCCACATCACCGGCGTGCCCACCCCGCCCACCGACTGCCAGCTGGCCAGGCTGAACTGGTACATGCCGTAGTACGGCCCGGCCGCGTTGAGCGCCTCGGGATTGCCGTGGGACTCGCACTGGGCCAGCCCGGCCCAGTTGAGCCTCGCGACCGCCGCCTGCACCGGCACGGTACGCGGCGGCAGCACCGGCCCCGGCGGCGTCACCCTGATCACGGTGCCCTGCCGCGGGAAGCTGTCCGGCGGCGGCGTGATCCTGTATCCCCGAGGCGTCCTGATCCGCTCCTGCCGCAGCACCTCCAGGACCGTTCCAGCGGTGGTCCTGGTCCACCTCCGCTCCGTCCCGGCGATCACCTGCACGCGCCGCGAGGTGTACATGGTCAGCGACATCCCCGACAGCGGCACCACCCGGTCGGGCGGCGCGGACAGCCGGCCGCCCGCGTGGTCGATCTCCAGCTCGGCGAGCGCGGCGGCGACGTTCGTGGCGGTCACCATGCGGTTGCTGGTGCGCCCGTCCACGGTCAGCCGGAGCGGGCGGGCGTGGCGGACCACGATCGTGGCGCCGTCGACGACCTGGTCGTGCCCGCCCGGCCGCAGGTAGTCGCCGAGCCCCACCGCCACCTCGGCCTCCGTCAGCAGCTCGAACACCGATCCGGCGAAGCTGCGGATCACGACGGTCTCACCGTCCACGACGAGCTTGATGTCCTTGGACATGCTCGCGACGGCCACCAGCCCGCCCGCGACCGCGACCGCGGCCAGGCCGACGACCAGCGTCCACGGCGAGCGCCATGGGACCTGCGGGCGCGGGGCGCGCCTTCTGCCACGCACGGGCGACCTCCGGAGAGACTCGGGCGCCCGACGCTAGCGG
>NZ_JBHYJD010000032.1:36437-125295 GCF_042740555.1 Nonomuraea sp. NPDC059007
CGCCCCGCGCCTCCTCCCCTTCCACCGGGGGGGGGGGGGGGGGGGGGGGGGGGGGGGGGGGCGGGGCCCCGATCCTCCCCCCCCGGGCCTCCGCCGTTTCGGGGGGCGCCCCCCCCCGCCGGCGCGGCCCCCGCGCCCGCCTCTACCGGTTCACGAAAAGATGCCGAAGACGGTGGCCCCGTTGGCGGTGATCGCCTCGCACAGCACCTCCGGCTGGACCCCCTTGACCTCTGCGAGGCAGCGCAGAGTGAGCGGGATCAGGTAGGGGGCGTTGGGCTTGCCCCGGTGGGGCATCGGCGGGAGGTAGGGGGCGTCGGTCTCGACCAGCATCAGCTCGGCGGGCGCGACGGCGGCCGCCTCGCGCAGGTAGCCGGCGTTCTTGTAGGTGACCGGGCCGGAGAACGACATGAAATATCCGGCTTCGACGCACTTCGCGGCCATCTCGGCGTCGCCGGAGAAGCTGTGGAAGACGACGACGTCCGGCGCACCCTCAGCGGCCAGCACCTTCAGCACGTCGTCGTGCGCGTCGCGGTCGTGGATCACCAGCGCCTTGCCGGTGCGCTTGGCGATCTCGATGTGCGCGCGGAAGCTCTCGTGCTGGTCGTCCTTCGATGCCCAGTCGCGGTAGTAGTCGAGCCCGGTCTCGCCCACGGCCCGCACCTCCGCGCGCCGCGCGAGCCGTTCGATCTCGGCCAGCACCTCGGGCGTGGACGCGTGGGCCTCGTTGGGATGGATCGCCACGCCCGCGTAGATGCCGTGGTGCTCGGCGGCGACCTGCGCGTTCCACTGCGAGGAGGTCAGGTCGTAGCCGATCGTCACCAGGCTCGTGACCCCCACCGAGCGCGCCTCGGCCAGGATCGTCTCCACCGAGGCCGCCGCCGCCTGCGCGGCCTGCGCCACCGGGTCGCCCGACGTGGCCTGCCGGTTGCCGACCATGATGTCGAGGTGGCAGTGGCTGTCGAAGACCTCGGCGCCCAGAGGCTCGGGAACAGCGGGACTCTTGCTCACGTCACCCAACCCTATAGTGGCTGCCATGCGGTTCGGCGTGCTCGGGGCGGTCCGCGCCTGGCGGGCGGACGGGGGCGAGGTCTCGCTCGGCGGCCCGGCCCGGCGCGCGCTGCTGGCCGCGCTCCTGCTCAGTCCCGGCCGCGCGGTCGGCGCCGAGCGCCTCATCGACGAGGTGTACGGCGAGCGCCCCCCGAAGGACGCGCACCACGCCCTGCAGTCCCAGGTGTCCAGGCTGCGCCGCGACGGCATCGCCGTGGAGCGCGTGGCGGCCGGATACGTGCTGAACGTGGACCCGGACGACGTCGACGTCCACCGCTTCCTGCGCCTGGCCGAGCAGGGCCGCGAGGCGCTCGGCTCCGGTGACCCGGATCGGGCCGCCGAGCTGCTGCGGGAGGCGCTCGGGTGGTGGGCGTCGCCGGCGCCGGCCGTACATCTGGAGGAGCGGCACCTCGCCGCCCTGGAGGACCTGGCCGAGTCCGACCTGCGGCGCGGCGACCATCGCGCGGCCCTGGCCGCGCTCGGCGAGCTGGTCGAGCGCCACCCGCTGCGCGAGCGCCCGCGCGCGCAGCTCATGCGCGCCCTGCACGCGGCCGGCCGGCCCGCCGAGGCCCTGGTCGTCTACGAGCGCACCCGCAGGCTCCTGGCCGACGAGCTGGGCGCGGACCCTTCTCCGGAGCTGTCCGCGATCCACCGGGAGCTGTTGCGCGGGGAAGATCCGCCCGCCCCGCCGGAGGCGCTCCCGCTCACCAGCTTCGTCGGCCGCGAGCAGGACGCGGCCCGGGTACGCGCGCTGCTGGCACGGGCCAGGCTGGTGACGCTGCTCGGGCCCGGCGGGGTCGGCAAGACCAGGCTGGCCACGGAGGTGGTGCGCGGGCAGCCGGACCGGCAGGTGGTCGAGCTGGCCGCCATCCGCGACGGCGGCCAGTTGCCGCAGGTCATGATGGCCGCGCTCGGCGTCCGCGACAGCGGCCTGCATCCGCCGGGAGACCGCGAGGAACCCGCCGACCCGGCCGTGCGCCTGGTCGCGGCGCTGTCCGGGCGTGAGCTGCTGCTCGTGCTCGACAACTGCGAGCAGATCATCGACGACGTCGCCGCGCTCGCCGAGCGGCTGCTCACCACCTGCCCCGGCCTGCGCATCCTGGCGACCAGCCGCGAGCCGCTGGGGCTGACCGCCGAGCACCTGTGGCCGGTGCGCCCGCTGCCGCCGGCCGACGCGGTCAAGCTGTTCACCGACCGGGCGCGGGCGGTGCGGCCGGACTTCCCGGCGCAGGCGGTCGTGGAGTCGATCTGCCTCGCGCTCGACGGGTTGCCGCTGGCGATCGAGCTGGCCGCCGCCCGCATGCGTACCCACGAGGCCGCCGAGCTGGCCGAACGCCTGGAGTCCGAGCGGTTTCCGCTGTTGTCGCGCGGCAGCCGTACCGCCGAGGCCAGGCACCGCACGCTGCGCGCGGTCGTCGCGTGGAGCTGGGAGCTGCTGAGCGCCGACGAGCGGGCGATGGCCGCGCGGCTGACCGTGTTCGCCGGCGGTGCGAGCGCCGCGGCCGCCGCGCGGGTCAGCGGCCTGCCGGACGCGGAAGCGCTGCTCGACTCGCTGGCCGACAAGTCGTTCGTGGAGGTCTCGGGCGGCCGTTACCGGATGCTCGCCACGATCCGCGCCTTCTGCGCGGAAAAGCTCGACGCCCCCCACGCCGTACGGCAGGCGCACGCGACCTATTACCTCGACCTGGCCCTGGAGGCCGACCCCCACCTCCGCCGCGGCGAGCAACTGCGCTGGCTGGACGCGCTGGCCGCCGAGCACGGCAACCTGCGTGAGGCGCTGCGCTTCGCCGTCGAGTCGGGAGCGGTCGAGCTGGGCATGCGGCTGATCGGCGCGCAGGCCCACTATCTGTGGATGCGCGGCATCCGCACCACCGCCATGGCCGAGGCCACGGCGCTGCTGGCGGCGGCGGGCCCGCGACCGCACCCCGCGCTCGGCGACGGCTACGCCCTGTGCGCGCTGATCGCGGGCGAGGAGCGCTACCTGCGGCGGGCCGCCGCCCTGATCGACCGGGAGCACCACCATCCGCTGCTGACGTTCCTGTGGCCGCTGATGACGGCGAACGGCGGCGATCCGGAGCTCGTCCTGCGCGTGCTGCGCCGTGCCGAGAGCGGGGACGATCCGTGGGCGCGGGCGATGTCCCGGATCATCTGGGCCTTCCCCGACATGGCGGCCGGCGAGTACGAGGCCGCGCACGCCGGCCTGATCGCCGCGCTGGAAGGTTTCCAGGAGCTCGGCGACCGCTGGGGCTCGGCGCTGGCACTCGACTCGCTGGGCTGGCTGGGCGCCAACACCGGCGACCGGGTGGCGGCGCTGGCCCACACCAGCCGGGCGCTGGAGCTGGCCGAGCTGCTGGGCGCCGACGAGGACCACGCCGACCTGCTGTGCAACCGGGGCGACCTGCGCCAGCGCGACGATCCGGCGGGCGCGCGGGCCGACTACGAGCTGGCGGCCGAGGTGGCCAGGCGCTCGGGCATCCCCACCTACCTCGCCGCCGCCCTGCGCGGCCTGGGCGACCTGGCGAGGATCGCGGGCGACCTGCCCGCGGCCCGCGAGCTGTACCAGCAGGCGCTGGCCCGCTCCGACGCCGGATGGATCAAGAGCTCGGGCAACCACACGCGGGTGCTGGTCGGCGTCGGGCGGATGGCCGAGGCGGAAGGCGATCCGGTCGCCGCCGCCGAGGCCTACCGGCAGGCCGTCGAGGTGGCCGTCGCGACCGGGGCCGTCCCGGAGAGCGCGCGGGCCGTGGAGGCGCTGGCCGGGCTGGCCGAACCGGCCGAGGCCGCGAGGCTGCTCGGGGCGGCGGTGGCGCTGCGCGGCTGTGCCGTACCCGGTGACGAGGATCGTCTGGCCGCGGAGGCGCGCGCCCGTGCGGCGCTCGGCGAGCGGGAGTTCGCGGCGGCGCACCGGGCGGGTGCGGAGCTGAGCAGGAAGGCGGCGCTCACGCTCGCGGGCGTCAGCGCCGAGGCCATCCACGCCTCACCGCTGGGCGTGATCGCCGCGATGACCGGTGAGCCGCCGGTGAGGCGCCGGTGAGCTCCCCCGGGCACGCTCGCTGCCATGGACATCCTGATCTCCGGCGCGAGCATCGCCGGTCCCGCCCTGGCCCACTGGCTCAACGCCTACGGCTTCAGCACGACGATCGTCGAACGCGCCCCCGCGCTGCGTGAAGGCGGCCACGCCGTCGACTTCCGCGGCAAGGCGCACCTGAGCGTCCTGCGCAAGATGGGAATTCTCTCCGACATCGAGCGCGAGCAGACCAACATGGGCGCCCTGTGGAACGTCAACGAGGCGGGCAAGAAGCTGGCCAAGATGCCCGACGACATCTTCGCCGGCGACGTCGAGATCCTGCGCGGCGACCTCGGCCGCATCCTGTACGAGCGGACCCGGGAGAAGACGGAGTACATCTTCGGCGACTCGATCGCCGAACTCCACGAGGACGCCCACGGCGTGGCCGTCACCTTCCAGCGCGGCGCCACCCGCCGCTTCGACCTGGTCATCGGCGCCGACGGGCTGCACTCCAACGTACGCTCGCTGACCTTCGGCCCGGAATCGCGCTTCCACACCTACCTCGGGCTGTACAACGCGGTCTTCACCACGCCCAACCACCTCAACCTCGACTACAGCGCCCAGGGCCTGAACGTGCCCGGCAAGGTGGCGTCCTCCTACAGCTCGCGGGCCAACACCGAGGCCAAGGCGGTGTTCTTCTTCGGCTCGCCGGAGCTCACCTACGACCGCCACGACACCGACGAGCAGAAGCGCCTGCTGGCCGACGCCTTCAAGGACGTCGGCTGGATCGTGCCGCGCCTGCTCAAGGACATGTGGGAGGTGGAGGAGTTCTACTTCGACTCGATCAGCCAGATCCACATGGACCGGTGGTCACGCGGGCGGATCGCGCTCGTCGGTGACGCGGCCTGGTGCCCGTCCCCGCTGTCGGGAATGGGCACCGGGCTGTCGGTGGTCGGCGCGTACGTGCTGGCCGGGGAGATCGCCACCCACGGCCACGCCGACGGCTTCCCCGCCTACGAGCGGATCATGCGCGACTACGTGGCCGGAGCGCAGAAGTCGGCCGTGGGGATCAGCAAGTTCATGGTCCCCGACAACAAGCTCATGGCCTGGTTCATCAACCAGAACTACAAGCTCCTGCCCTACATGCCGTGGAAGGGCCTCATGGCCAAGTCGGTCAGGAAGACCGCCGAGGCCATCACTCTGCCGGAGTATCCAGGCGCGCGAGCTCTTCGTCCACGACCTTCGGGTCGAGCTTCTTGAACAACGGCACCGGAGGCGCGAGCGGGGTGCCCGGCTTGATCGGCCGGTGCTCCCACCGCGCGCCGTCCTTGTAGTCGCCGGTGATCACCGGGTACGGCGTGCCGCCGTCCTCGTCGACCTCCCGGATCTCCGGCATGCCCGACCAGACGCCCTCGCCGCCGAGCATGGCGTGAACCTTGTTGGACGACGACGGCAGGAACGGCGTCAGCATCGTCTTGGCGTCGTCGACGACCTGCAGGGCGGTGAACAGGATCGACTTCTGCCGCTCCGCGTCGTCCTTGAGCTTCCACGGCTCCTGCTCGGCCAGGTACTTGTTGGCGTCGCGGACCACGTCGAGCGCCTCGGTGATGGCGTTCTTGAACCGCGAGCGGTTCAGCTCGGCGCCCACCGGCCCGAACGCCGCCCGCGAACGCTCCAGCAGCGCCCGGTCGGCGTCGGTCAGCTCGCCGGCCTCGGGGATGACGCCGAAGTTCTTGGCCGCCATCGAGATCGAGCGGTTGACCAGGTTGCCCCAGGCGGCGACGAGCTCGCCGTTGTTGCGGTTGACGAACTCCTGCCAGGTGAAGTCGGTGTCCTGGTTCTCCGGCCCCGCCACCGCGATGTAGTAGCGCAGCGCGTCGGCGTCGTAGCGGGCCAGGAAGTCGCGTACGTAGATGACGACCTGCCGCGAGGAGGAGAACTTGCGGCCCTCCATCGTCAGGAACTCGCTGGAGACCACCTCGGACGGCACGTTCAGCGCGCCCAGCGAGCCCGCCTTGCCGCCCCTGGCGCCGATGCCGCTGTAGCCGAGCAACATCGCCGGCCAGATCTCGGCGTGGAAGACGATGTTGTCCTTGCCCATGAAGTAGTAGCTCTTGGCGTCGGGGTTCTGCCACCACTGACGCCACGCGTCGGGGTCGCCGCTGCGCCTGGCCCACTCGATGCTCGCGCTGAGGTAGCCGATGACCGCGTCGAACCAGACGTAGAGCCGCTTGTTGGCCTGCTCGCTCCAGCCGTCGAGCGGGATGGGCACGCCCCAGTCGAGGTCGCGGCTGATCGCCCTGGGCTGCAGGTCGCCGAGCAGGTTGAGGGCGAACTTGAGCACGTTGGGCCGCCACTCGCCCTGCTTGGACTGCAGGTAGGTGCCGAGCACCTCGGCGAAGGCGGGCAGGTCGAGCATGAAGTGCTCGGTCTCGGCGAAGACGGGGGTCTCGCCGTTGATGCGGCTCTTGGGGTTGATGAGCTGGATCGGGTCGAGCTGGTTGCCGCAGTTGTCGCACTGGTCGCCGCGTGCTCCGTCGTAGCCGCAGATGGGGCAGGTGCCCTCGATGTAGCGGTCGGGCAGCGTGCGCCCGGTGGACGGGGAGATGGCGCCCATCGTGGTCTTCGGGAAGATGTAGCCGTTGTCGTAGAGACCCTTGAAGATCTCCTGCGTGACGGCGTAGTGGTTGTTCGTCGTGGTCCGGGTGAACAGGTCGTAGGACAGCCCCAGGCCGGTGAGGTCTTCGGCGATGACCCGGTTGTAGCGGTCGGCCAGCTCGCGCGCCGTGACGCCCTCCTTGTCCGCCTGGACCTGGATGGGGGTGCCGTGCTCGTCGGTGCCGGAGACCATCAGCACCTTGTTGCCCGCCATGCGCTGGTAGCGACTGAAGACGTCGGACGGCACGCCGAACCCGGAGACGTGCCCGATGTGGCGGGGGCCGTTGGCGTAGGGCCACGCGACAGCGGTCAAGATGTGCTGGGACATGCCCTAAGCCTACGGGTTCCCGCCACCCGGAGTAATAGATGGATCAGTCCAAAACGTGCTACCGTCGCCTCCATGGCACGACCGAGGCAGTTCGACGAGGCGCGCGCGGTGGACGCGGCGATGCGCGCGTTCCTGGGCTCCGGGTACGAGGCGACCTCGACCCAGGACCTCTGCACCGCCACCGGCCTGGGCCGCAGCAGCATCTACAACACCTTCACCAGCAAGCACCACCTGTTCAAGAAGTCCCTGCGGCACTACATGGACATCAGGACCGCGGGCGTCCTCGAGACGCTGGAGGGCCCGGCGCCGGTCCGCGAGAAGATCGGGACTCTGATGCGCCAGGCCGTCGAGCCCCGCGACGGACTCCCCCGGGGCTGCCTGGTGGTGAACACGATGATCGAACTGGCCCCGCACGACGCCGAGGTGGCCGCGATGCTCAAGCGCGACTACGAGCGACGCCTGGAGGCCCTGCAGGCGGCGATCGAGGCGGGCAAGATCTCGGGAGAACTCGCCGCGGACAAGAACGCCACCGCGCTCGCGCACTTCGTCATCGCCTCCATCAGCGGGATCCAGGTCTCGCTGCGCGGGGGCGCGGAACCCGCGGCGGCACAGGCGATCATCAAAACGGCGCTCGCCGCCTTCTGATGTTTTCATGCCTTCATTTTGAACCGAACTATCTAAAACCAAGGAGACGTATGCCCCTCGCCGTCTATGTCCTCGGACTGGCGATCTTCGCCATGGGGACCTCGGAGTTCATGCTCGCCGGGCTGTTGCCCGCGATGGCCGCCGACCTGGGCGTCTCCGTCCCGGACGCCGGGCTGCTGATCTCGGCGTTCGCGATCGGGATGGTGATCGGGGCGCCGCTCCTGGCCGCGCTCACGTTGCGGTGGCCGCGCCGCCGTACGTTGCTGGCCTTCCTCGCCGTCTTCGTGGCCATGCACGTGGTGGGCGCGCTCGCGCCCGGCTACGGGGTGCTGTTCGCCACCCGCGTCGTCGGCGCCTTCGTCTACGCCGGGTTCTTCGGCGTGGCCGCCGTCGCCGCGACCGACATGGTGCTCGTCGGCTCCAGGGCCAGGGCGCTGGCCGTCGTCGTGGGCGGCATCACTTTGTCCACCGTCCTCGGTGTGCCCGCGGGCACGCTCATCAGCCAGGTCGCCGACTGGCGCGCCGCCTTCTGGACCGTCGCCGTGCTCACCGCGCTGGCCTTCGCCGGCGTCCTCGCCCTGGTACCCGCGGGGCGGGCCGCGGCGGCGGCCGTACCGCGCCTGCGCGACGAGCTGCGGGCCATGGCCAACCTGCGGCTGTGGATCACCTATGGCGCGGTCTCGCTGAGCTTCAGCTCCATGATGGCCAGCTTCGGCTATCTCGGCGCGCTCCTGACCGACACGACCGGCCTGTCCGAAGGATGGGTCTCGCTGGTCCTCGCCCTGTTCGGGCTCGGCAGCCTCATCGGCATCACCATCGGCGGCCGTACGGCGGACGCCCGGCCGTTCACCACCTTCTACATCGGCATGGCCGGCGTGCTCGTCACCTCGGCCGGCGTCGCGCTCCTGGCCGCATCCCCGGTGGCCATGGTCGTCACGGTCTTCCTGATGGGCGTCGCCGGCATGGCCACCAACCCGGCGGTCAGCGTCCGCGTGTACGCCCTGGCCGGCTCCGCCGCGACGCTGGCCGGGTCCACGAACGTCTCGGCGTTCAACGTCGGCAACACCCTCGCGCCCTGGCTGGCGGGACTGGGCATCAGCGCCGGGTTCGGCTACTCGTCCGTGGGCTGGGTGGGCGCCGCCATGGCCGCGGGCGCGCTCGGACTGGGCGCGCTGGGCCACGCGCTGCACCGCCGCGCCGCCCCCGTCCCCGTCGCGGTGTGAAGTCACCCTGCCGGGGGCGGCGGCAGGCGAAGGGTGGCGACGGCGCCGCCGTCCGGGGCGTTGGCCAGGATGAGGACGGCGCCGATGACCCGGGCCTGGCCCGTCGCGATCGTCAGGCCCAGGCCGTGCCCACGGCCGCGCTCGGCGGCACCGGTACGGAAGCGCTGCGGGCCGTCGGCCAGCAGATCGGCGGGGAAACCCGGTCCGTGGTCGCGGACCACGATCGTCGTGCCGTCCACCGTCACCTCGACGGGGGCGCCGCCGTGGCGATGGGCGTTGATGACCAGGTTGGCCAGGATGCGATCGAGGCGGCGGGGGTCGGTCTCGGCGGTGCCCGGGGCGGTGACGGCCGGCCGTACCGGGAGGGCGGTCCGCTCCAGGGAGGCCGCGACGACGTCGGCGAGCGCCACGGGCCTGAGGTCGGCGTGCTCGGCGCCCGCGTCCAGGCGGGAGATCTCCAGCAGGTCCTCGACGAGGGCGCGCAGCACGCGCACCCGGTCGCGGACCAGGTCGGTCGCCTCCCCCTCCGGCAGCAGCTCGGCGGAGGTGACCAGGCCCATGAGCGGGGTACGCAGTTCGTGGGCGACGTCGGCGGTGAAGCGCTGTTCGTTCTGGAGGCGGCTCTGGAGGCTGTCGGCCATCGAGTCGACGGCCGTGGAGATCTCGGCGATCTCGTCGCCCCGGCGGACGGGGCCGGCGATGCGGGCGTCCAGGTCGCCCTCCGCGATGCGCCGCGCGGTCCCCGCCACCCGCCGCAGCCGCCGGTTGGGCAACTCGGCCAGCAGCAACGACAGCGGGACGATCACGGCGAGCGCGGCGAGCGCGGCCTGGGCGACGTCCCGGTCGAAGGCCACCAGGGCCCGCATGTGCACGCCCATGTCCACCTGCACGGTCAGCATCTGGTCGCCCACCCGCTGCCCGCCCCACATCCAGGGGCTCTCCGATTTACGGTCGTCGAACCAGTACACCGGTTCGTCCGACACGAGCATCTGGGACAGGAGCGGCGGCGGGATCTCCTCGGTCGGCTTGTCCTGTCCCGTCCCCTCCCGCCGCACCTCGGTCAGCGCGTTGTACGCGCGTTCCCTGCCCACCTGCAGGGAACGTTCGAGCGTGGCCCCGTGGACCAGCACGCCGATGACCACGGCCACCGCACAGCAGGCCAGCGCCACCAGAGCGGCGATCCGCCAGCGAAGCGACCTCACCGGCGCAGCTTGTAGCCGAAGCCGCGCACGGTCTCGATCCGGTCGGCGCCGATCTTCTTGCGCAGGCGCTGAACGCACAGGTCGACGACGCGGCTGTCGCCGTTCCAGCCGTAGTCCCAGACGTTGGACAGCAGCGTCTGGCGGTCCAGGACGATCCCGGGATTGGCCGCGAACTCCAGCAGCAGCCGCAACTCGGTGGGAGCCAGCGCGACCGGCTCCCCGGCCCTGGTCACCTCCAGGCCGTCCCGGTCGATGGCCAGATCGCCGAACACGAGCGCCCCGGCCTCTGCGGACTCCGGGGCCGGGGCGGCCCGCCGCAGCAGCGACCGGATCCTCGCCACGAGCACGGCGGTGTCGATCGGTTTCACCACATAGTCGTCGGCGCCCGCCTCCAGCCCGGACACCACGTCGAGCGAGTCGCCGCGGGCCGACATCATCAGGATCGGGGCGAGGCTGGTCTCCCTGACCTTCCTGCACAGGCCGATGCCGTCGAGGCCGGGCAGCATCACGTCAAGAAGCAGCAGGTCGTGGCCGCCTTCCCGGGACATCTCCAGTCCGGTGAGGCCGTCCTCGGCGGTGCTCACGCGGTAGCCGTAGCGCTCCAGCGCCATGGCGACCGACTTGCGGATCACCTCGTCGTCCTCGACGAGCAGCACCCTGACGGGATCCTCTCCCCGCAAACCAGACATTCCACCCCTAACGTCGACACCTCCATGGTGCCGTACGCGCACGTCCGCTCCGCCTCGGCCGTGTATCAGCCGTGCATCAGGCAGGCGGTCAGTGGGTGGTGGAGTCCTCGCGGGTGACCGCCTCCGCGGCCTCCTCGGCGGCCTTGGCCGCGTAGTCGACCGGGGTCTCGCGGCTGCGCCGGATGCCCAGGATGCTGATGAACAGCGAGGCGAAGATGGTCTGGAAGCTCATGATGAACGCCGTCGCCGCCGGCACCACGAGGCGCAGGGACTCGCGCGGGTCCAGTTCGCCGAAGCTGCGCACCTGCCAGTGCACCAGCGACATGACCAGCCCGATCAGACCGGCCAGGGCCAGCAGGCCACCGACCACGAGGCCCTTCTCCAGGGTCACGATGCTGATCAGCTTGCGGACCCGTGGCGATTCGGGCAGGAAGCCCTCCTCCGCCGCGTACACCTTCGTGAACAGCGCGAACAACGCCGCCTGGAAGCCGATCACCACCATGGCCGACGCCCCGACGAGGGTGTCGACGTCGAAGGCGAGCTCGCCGATCCGGACCGGGCCGAAGGTCAGCGCGGTGCCGGCGATCAGGCCGACGAGCATGAGCGCGAGCCCGGGGATGAAGAACAGCCACTTCGGGCTGTAGAGAAGCAGGAAGCGCAGGTGGCGCCAGCCGTCGCGCCAGGAGCGCAGGTGCGGCGGGCGGGAGCGGCCGTCGGGCGAGAGCGTGGTCGGGACCTCGCGGACGTCGAGCCCCTGGAGCGTGGACTTGACGACCATCTCGCTGGCGAACTCCATGCCGCCGGTCTGCAGCCCGAGGCGCAGGATCGAATCGCGGCGGAACCCGCGCAGGCCGCAGTGGAAGTCGCCGATGGCGCTCGGGAAGAACAGCCTGCCGACGAACGACAGGACGGGGTTGCCGAGGTAGCGGTGGAGCGGGGGCATGGCGCCGGGGGCGATGCCACCCTTGAACCGGTTGCCCATGACGAGGTCGGCGCCCTCGCGCAGTTGCTCGACGAAGGGCAGCAGGCCGGTGAAGTCATAGGAGTCGTCGGCGTCGCCCATGATGACGTACTTGCCACGCGCGGCCCTGATGCCGCCCATCAACGCGTTGCCGTAGCCCTTCGCGTCAACGTGGACCACACGGGCGCCGGCGTCCCTGGCCAGTTGCTGGGAACCGTCGGTGCTGCCGTTGTCGGCGATGAGCACCTCGCCCTCGATCCCGTGCTCCTCCATGCACGCAAGCGCCTTGCGGACACAGACTTCCACGGTCTCCGCCTCGTTGAGGCAAGGCATGACCACCGTCAGTTCCACGTCGTAGCCCTTCCAGTCACGGCACATCCAGCACACCATCATGCCGTCTGCCCACCCATGCTCGGGTCAAGTCCGAAAAACGCCTGGCATTCTTGTTGCCATGGTGAGCGTCGCGGAGATAACCACAGTGGACGACTCCGCCCGTGGCCGAACCGCGCGTCTGCGCTCGTTCCTGCGCCGTCATCGGGTGTTCGCCGTCGCGCTCGCCGTGGGCGGGTTGCTGCGGCTCATCACCATGCTCGGGTACGGCCCGGCGATGTGGTTCAACGACTCCTACGAGTACGTCTCGGTCGCCCTGCACCCGAGGCCGCACCCGATCAGGCCGGACGGCTACGGATTCTGGCTGCTGGCGCTGAAGCCGTTCCACAGCTTCGCCCTGGTCACCTTCACGCAGCACGTCATGGGCCTGGCCACGGCCGCGTTGATCTACGCGCTGCTCCGGCGCAAGTTCGGCCTGCCGACGTGGGGCGCGACGCTGGCGGCGGCGCCGGTGCTGTTCGACGCGTACCAGATCCAGCTCGAGCAGCTGATCATGTCGGACGCCATGTTCACGCTGCTGGTCGTGGGCGTGATCACGCTGGTGCTGTGGAACCGGCGGATGTCGTGGAAGATCGGCGCGCTGGTGGGGGTGCTGCTGGCGCTGACCTGGCTGACGCGTTCGATCGGGTTGCCGATCCTGGCGCTGGTCGTGGCGTACCTGCTGGTGAAGCGGGTGGGCTGGCGGCCGATTGTCGCGATGATCACTGCGTGCGCGGTTCCGGTGCTTTGCTACATGGCGTGGTTCTCCACAAGTTTCGGTAAATTCGCGATGACCAACAGCGACGGGCTCATCCTCTACATGCGCACCGCCATCTTCGCCGACTGCTCGAAGATGAACATCGATCCGCGCAAGGAACTCGACATCGCGCTGCTGTGCATCGAGGAGCCGGTGAGCCAGCGTCCCGAGTACGCGCAGTGGTACCTGTGGCGCTCCGAGTACGGCCAGCCGCTGCACCGCCTGGGCGGCAAGACGTTCGAGTCGGTCAAGAACGACGCGGCCAGCAAGTTCGCCATGCGCGCGATCCTGTCCCAGCCCGGCGACTACCTCCAGGTCGTGGGCCGCGACTTCCTGCGCTCCTTCCACTGGGGCCGCCCGCGCTTCCCTGACGCCTCCACCTACAACATGTACGAGTTCCGGCCCTACTACGAGCTCGTCAACGGCAAGCCGAAACGCCTGCCCACCTGGCCCTCCCACGCGCAGGGCCGTACCGACACCGACGCCTACGCCTACGAGCAGGGCCCGCCGGAGACCCGCATCGTCAGCCCCTGGGCCGACATCATGAGCGGCTACCAGAAGGTGTTCTACCTGCGCGGCATCATGCTCGGCGGCATCCTCCTGATCGGCCTGTACGGCGTGGCCGTCCGCTGGCGCACCTGGGGCGGCCCGGTGGCGCTGCCGTGGCTGGCGGCGTTCGGACTGCTCCTGGCCCCGGCCGCCACGGCCGAGTTCGACTACCGGTACGTGCTGCCGGCCGTACCCCTCGCGTGCGTCGCGGCGGCGATCACGCTGCGGCACGGCATCAAGAGGAAGGTCACACCCACGAGCGCATCAGCATCCGAGCCCACCACTGAGCGTGCGTGATCGTCTCCGACGACAGGACCGGATACAGCCACCAGAAGTTGATCAGCACGACCAGCGTGAACGCCCCGACGGCGGCGCCGCCCCCGGCCCGCCGCATGGGCGGCGCGTTCTGCTTGCCGAGCACGAGCCCGCCGACCAGCGCGAGCGCCATGGCCATGAACGGCACCAGCGGCACCATGTAGAACAGGTACATGGTGCGCTTGTCTGCCAGCCAGTAGTACACCCAGGGCAGCCACCCGGCCGCGTACGCCAGCAGCACCGCCCCCGCCCGCCAGTCGCGCGTGGCCACGTACCAGACGACGAGCGCGACGAGCGCGAACAGCGCCGCGTACCAGAGCGCGGGCGTGCCGACCCCGAGCACGGCCTGCGAGCACTTGTCGGCCCCGCACCCCGCCGGCGGCAGATCGCCCTCGTAGTGGAAGGAGACGGGCCGTTTGAGCACCAGCCACTCCCACGGCTTCGACTGGTAGGCATGCCCCTCGACCAGCCCGGTGTGATAGCCGAGCACCTGTAGCTGGTACTTCACCCACGACCGCACCGAGTCCAGCACGAAGAAGACGGGCCCCGACGAGGTCGCCTGTTCCCAGTTGCGCCCCCACCCGTGCGCGGAGACGAACCAGCCCGTCCACGAGAGCGTGAAGACCGCCGCCGGCACCGCGGCGAGCGCGCCCATCGCGGGCGGGAGATCGAGCGAGAAGGCCCCCCTGTACGGCTGCCGCAGCCCCACCGCCCGCCTGGCCCCCATGTCCCAGATCAGCGACATGATCCCGAACGCGATCAGGAAGAAGATGCCCGACCACTTGACCGCGCACGCGGCGCCCAGGCACACCCCGGCGGCGATCCGCCACGGCCGCCACCCGAGCCGCGGCCCTTGGTCCGACAGCCGCGAGCGCTCGTACCAGTCGGCCAGCCGCCGCCGCGCGTGGTCCCGGTCGGTCACCAGGCAGGCGAACCCGGCCAGCACCCAGAACATGAGGAAGATGTCCAGCAGCGCGGTGCGCGAGAGCACCAGGTGCAGCCCGTCCAGCGCCAGCAGGAGCCCGGCCAGGCAGCCCAGCAGCGTCGAGCGGGTCATCCGGCGGGTGACGCGGGCCAGGATCAGGATGGACAGCGTGCCGGCGACGGCGGCCACGAAGCGCCAGCCGAACGGCGTCATGCCGAACAGCCACTCGCCGGCGGCGATCATCCACTTGCCGAGCGGCGGGTGGGCGACGTAGCTGGCGCACTCCGCCGATTCGGCGCACTGCTTGAAGATGTCCAGGTTGCCGGTGATCAGGCGCTGGTCGGCGATGGGGTTCTTGGTATCGCCGAGGAAGGTCCGCTCGACGCCGTACTTGAGGAGCGAGTAGGCGTCCTTGACGTAGTAGGTCTCGTCGAAGACCACGGAGTGCGGCTCGCCCAGCCGGAAGAACCGCAGGATCGCGCCGAAGGCGGCGACGAGGGCGGGGCCGAGCCACCCCCACAGCGCGCCTTCCTGCATCGGCGGAACCAGCCGCTGTGCGGAAACCCCCCAGTTCTTCACGATGCGCACCCTATGGCGTTGGGGATCTCCTGTGAACCGCGTCGTACAGCTCTCGTTTGGGAATCCCGGCCTCCTTGGCGACGTCCGCGACGGCCTGCTTACGCTGGGTTCCCGCCTCGGCCCTGCGGTCGACCTCGGCGACGAGCGCCTCGATGTCCTGTTCGCCCGCCCCGGCCGTGTGACCTGCCACGACGACCGTGATCTCGCCCTTGACGCCGGCCTCTGCCCAGGCCGCCAGCTCGGCCAGGCCGCCGCGCCGTACCTCCTCATAGGTCTTGGTGAGCTCGCGGCAGACCGCGGCGGGACGGTCGGCGCCGAAGGCGGCGGCCATCGCGGCCAGCGAGCCGGCCAGGCGGTGCGGCGCCTCGAAGAAGACCATCGTGCGCTCCTCCGCGGCCAGCGCGCCCAGGCGGCGCGCCCGCTCGCCGCCCTTGCGCGGCGGGAAGCCCTCGAAGCAGAAGCGGTCGCTGGGCAGCCCGGAGATCGCCAGCGCGGTCGTGACCGCGGACGGGCCGGGCAGCGCGGTGACCGCGACGCCCGCCTCGACGGCCAGGAGCGTGAGGCGGTAGCCGGGGTCGGACACGCCCGGCATCCCGGCGTCGGTGATCACGACGACGGTGCGGCCCTCCTTGAGCGTCTCGACGAGCTCCTGGGCGCGCCCGGCCTCGTTGGCGTCGTAGTACGACACCACGCGGCCGGTGATCTCCGCGCCGATGTCATGCGCCAGCCTGCGCAGCCTTCTGGTGTCCTCGGCCGCGATCACGTCCGCGCTTTCGAGCGCCTGTCTCAGCCGGGGGGAGACATCTCCCGCTTGCCCGATCGGGGCTCCTGCCAGCACCAACTTGCCGTCTTGTGTCACCCGGCCATTGTCGCAGGGCACCCCAATTGCACCGTGTTTCTTATCTATTCCACGGCTTGGGGCCCGTACGATGTCCGAATGGCCGTGACCGATTTCCAGTACCAGGCCGTGGACGATCCGAACAAGCCGCAGCCACGATCGGTGCGTGACCGGCTGGTCCCGCCGATGGGCGGCAGCGTGCTCTGGGGCTGGGTGGGCCCGCTTCTGATCGCGGTGTTCGGCGGGGTGCTGCGTTTCATCAACCTCGGCCATCCGAAGGCCGTCGTCTTCGACGAGACCTATTACGCCAAGGACTCCTTCTCGCTGATCACCTGGGGCGTCGAGAAGGTCGCGATCAAGGACGCCGACAAGGCGCTGCTCGCCGGCAACACCGACATCTGGCAGAAATGCACCCAGGACGCACTCGACAAATGCGCCTCCTACGTCGTGCACCCGCCGCTCGGCAAATGGATGATCGGCTTCGGCGAGTGGCTGTTCGGCATGAACCCGTACGGCTGGCGCGTCGCCGCCGCCATCGTCGGCACCCTGTCGATCCTGGTCATCGCCCGGCTGGCGCGCCGGATGACGCGCTCGACGCTGCTCGGCTGCTTCGCCGGACTGCTGCTGGCACTCGACGGCCTGCACTTCGTGCTCTCGCGCACCGCGCTGCTGGACATCTTCCTCATGTTCTGGGTGCTGGCCGGGTTCGCCTGCCTGGTGGTCGACCGGGACAGGATGCGCGGGCGGCTGGTCGACTGGTACGAGACCTCGCCGATGACGCCGGAGGGCCCGTGGCTGGGCTGGCGGCCGTGGCGGATCGCCGCCGGGGTGTGCCTGGGCGCCGCGTGCGCGGTCAAGTGGTCGGGCATCTTCTTCCTGATCGCGTTCGGGATCATGTCGCTGATCTGGGACATGGGGGCGCGCCGGGCGGTCGGGCTGCGCAAGCCGTACGCGGGGGCCTTCGGCAAGGACGCGCCGACCTGGCTGGGCGCGGTGGCGCTGGTGCCCGCGCTCACGTACGTCGCCACCTGGGCGGGCTGGTTCGCCAGCGCCGACGGCTACGGCCGTAACTGGGCACAGGCGACCTCGTCGGGGCCCGTCTTCTTCGTCATCGACTCGGTCAAGTCGTGGTTCGCCTACCAGGTGCAGGTGCTCGGCTTCCACACCGGCCTGGAGTCCACGCATCCCTACCAGTCGGAGCCGTGGCAGTGGCCGCTGCTGCTGCGCCCGGTCGCCTTCTACTACGAGGGCAAGCAGACCGGCTGCGGCGTCAAGGACTGCTCGGAGGCGGTGCTCGGCGTGGGCACGCCGGTGATCTGGTTCGGGGCGCTGGCCGCGCTGGTGGCGTTGATCGCCTGGTATGTCGCCTCGCGGGACTGGCGGGCGGGGGCGGTGCTGCTGGCGTACGCGGTGGGCTGGCTGCCGTGGTTCTACTACGCGATCGCGGACAACCGGACGATGTTCCTGTTTTACGCGATCCCTATGATTCCCTTCATGGTGCTGGCCATCACGCTCTGTGCCGGTTTGCTGATCGGCCCCGCGGCGCCTCCGGGCAGTCCGCTGCCGATGCGGCGTACCGTCGGGGCCGCCGCGGTCGGCGCGTTCGCCTTGCTGGCTCTGGTGAATTTCTGGTGGTTGCACCCCATCCTGACCGCTGATCTGATCCCCTACGCGGAGTGGAAGGCACGCATGCTCTTCGACAAACGCTGGATCTGACCGTCACCACATGAATTCATAGGGTAGCGACTGTGCACGACCCAATACGCACCGGATTCGGTCATCGTCAGGCCTGGGGTCCATACGGCAAACTTCGAGGCATGAGTGCACCGGATGTCACAGCGCTTCTCACGGAGTTGGAGCGCTCCGAGCCGGACCTGGCCGAGGATGCCAGGACCGCAGTCGAGTGGCTGACGGGCGGGGAGCCGTTGGAGACGGTGACCCAGCTCGATGTATGCGAGTTTCTCTGGTACACGCTTCCGCTGAAGGTGGGCGGCGACCACGAGCGGCTGGCCCGCTCCCTCGGCAGGCTCCTGGCCATCGGCGGCCTGGAGCGCTACGCCGCCCTGTGCGACTCCCCCACGACCACCCAGATCCTGCGCACCTACGCCCGCGACGGCGAGGACGCCGGCACCGCCGCCTACCAGGAGGCGCTCGAAGCCACGGGCGTGCTCCCTCCCGACGTCCCGGACCTGCGCTGGAGCATGATCATGGGCCCGGAGGAGCTGGGCGCCCACGTGGCCAGCTCCGCCGCGCTCGAACTGGCCATCCTGTCCGGCGAGGAGATCGACCGCGTCGCGCTGACCCGCCGCTGGCTCACCGAGCCGCGCACCGAGCTCGGCGGCGACAGCTGGCTCAACCGCGTGCACGGCGAGCGCCTCAACCGCTGGGTCCTGGGCCGCGGCCCGGCCAGGCGCGAGCTGGCGCAGCCGTTCGAGGTGCGCCTGCACGCCCCCATCCCCCACCAGCCGCTGCCCGCGCTGCACCGGCTGCTCACCCTGGCCGCCTCGGAAAGCCTCCCGCTGCGCCTGGCGCCATCCCCGGAGGCGCTGCGCCTGCGCGAGGTGGCCGAGCACGACCTCGGAGCGCTGCTGCGCGACGGTTCCAAGCTGACCATCACCGAGGAGGGCCGGCGCCTGCTGCGCTCACCGGAGCAGATGTGGGCGACCGCCGCCGGGCTGCTGCTCTCCCGCGTGGACCACGAGTTCGACCTCTCGGTCCGGGAGGCCGCGCTCATGCTGCTCGCCGACGGCAGCGTCATGTCGCCGCAGGAGCTGAACACCCGCGTGGCCGAGATCGTCGGGGGCGAGGGCTGGCACCCGGCGACCGGCCGCGAGGACATCTCCCGCCCGCTGTCCGACCTCGTCGGACAACTCACCGCGCTCGACCTCGCCTTCGGCGACGAGCTGGTGGTACGGCTGACGCCCACCGGCCACCTGGCCGCCCTGGCCGCGCTACGGTCGCACGCGCTCCGCCCACGCCAATACGTCAGCCCAGGATGACCTGCACTTCCGTGCACCCGCGGAACTCCGCGTAGGGCGCGGCCTCGGCCGCGACCGCGTCCCGATCGGCATCCCCCTCGACCGTGACCACCAGCTTGCCGCCCTTCTTCTGCTGCCGCCACAAACCCGCCAGCTCGCCGTCCAGAAGAATCACCCCGGGGTTGCCGGTCTTCCGCCAGATCCGCGGCCGCAGCCCCGGGTCCGGCGCCAGCGTGCCCCGATCACGCAACTGCAGAAACGGCTCGTACGGCGGCAGCAACCGCATCCCCTTGGGCCGCTCGGCCCCCTTGAGCTCGGCCAGATCCTCGGCCAGCACGAACCCCGCGCCCACCTCGGCCATCTCCCCCGCGACCTTCGCCCAGGAACGCGCCGCATAGTAGACGCTGACCCCGGCCCAGGAGGCGAAGTCATCGGCCGTGCTGGGCCCGTAGAGCCGCAGATACCGCCGCACCAGCCCGGCCCGCGCGTCCTTGTCCACCGGCACCCCGGCCAGCCACTGATCCACCCGCATCAACGACGCCTCGTTGCCGACCCGGGACGCGATCGCGAACTCCCCCGTCAGCGCGGCCGCCCGCGTGAGAATGGCGCTGAACGACGAGAACATGTCCGGCTCCATCCACGGCGCGAACTCCGCCGGCAGCCGCGGAGCCAGCGCGCTGCCCAGCTCCCGCTTGGTGAGCGAACGACCGTCCAGCGCGTCCCTGGTGGCCTCGATCACCCGCTCCATGGTCGCGCTGGCGCTCCTGCCCATCTGATCGAGCATCGGCAGGAACCCGGCCATCTGCGCCCGCCACGACTCCTCGTCGTCGGGCAGCAGCCCACGGGTGAACAGCGGCAGCTCCGCGCTGCTCACCAGACACGGCGAACCCCGCAGGCTCCACGTCTGAACCAACGTGCGCCGCTTGGCGATCGCCGCCTCCACCTCGGCGGCGCTCACCTCGGCCCTGGCCCGCAACGCGAGCTGCGCCGAACCCGGCGGCGTGTTCTGCGGCGCCGTGGCCGCGGCGCCGGCCAGCGTGCCCCGCTCGTCCAGCTGGTGCCGGCGCAGCCGGAAGGCGATGACCTGCTCTCGTTCGACGTTCATGAACCCGCCCGCGTCCTCTCTGCCCGAACCGACACTATCCACCTCATAAGATCCATGACCATGGAAAGTCACCTGGCCGGTGCGGGCGAGGTCGGCGTCCTCGTCCTGGCCGGATCCAGCGGCCGGATCGACTCCGCCCGATGCGACCTGCTGGCCGCACACGGTCTGACGGCTCTGTCCATCCGCTGGTTCGGCGGAGCGGGACAGTCGCCCGGAATCCGCGAGATTCCGCTGGAGACGTTCGTCGCCGGACTCGACATGCTGGCCGAGGCGGGCGCGCGGCGCCTGACCGTTCTCGGGCTGTCCAAGGGCGCTGAGGCGGCCCTTTCCCTTGCCTGTGTGGAGCCGCGCGTGGAGGCCGTCGTCGCGCTGTCGCCGTCCTCGGTGGTCTGGGCCGGGTTCGGCGCGCCTGGCCGGTCCTCGTGGACCTGGCGCGGCCGTCCGCTGCCCTTCGCCCCCTATCCGCCGGACTGGCCCGCCGGCGGGCCGCCCACCTCGTTCCGCGCGTTCTACGAGCGTGGTCTCGCGCTGGCGCCCGCCGAGTCCGCCATCCCCCTGGAACGCTCCCGCGCCGACGTGGTCCTCGTGGCCGGGGGCGACGACCAGATGTGGCCGTCGCTGACGTTCGCGCACGCCCTGGCCGCGCGGCGCGACGTCCGCCTCATCTCGCACCCGCGGGCCGGCCACCGCCCGCGCCTGCCCGGCGAGCCCGCCCCCGCGCCGTCCTCCTCCTATGTGTACGGCGGAGCCCCGCACGCCGACGCCGAACTGGGTGAAAAGGCCTGGCCCGAGATCCTCAGGGCACTTCGAGGGCGAGGCACTTCGAGGCCGGACATTTCGCGAGCGGGCATTCCGCGGGCGGACATGAAGAAGGGCCCACGCGAGGCGTAGGCCCTTCTTCAGTAGACGGTGCGCAGGTCGCCTATCGGCGAAATGCACAACGCGGCTCCAGCCGAACGGTAGTCCGCGAAGGCGGTAGATGAGGCCCTGGGACACTGGACACACCGGCTACGGGTTGTGTAACCACCCCCCGGCCAAGAACATTCCCGGCTAGGCGACCGTCCCGTAGAGCGGCGCCCCGGCCCACTCGTACACCAGGTGCACCACCCCGGTGCTGGTCACCCGCGACGAGGCCAGCTTGAGCCCCGCGGGCACCGTCCCCTCGGAGAACAGCCGCTTCCCCTCCCCGACCACCACGGGGAAGACCAGCAGGTGGTACTCGTCCACCAGCTCGGCCTCCTGAAGGGTGCGCAGCAGGTCGCTGCTTCCCTGCACGAGAATGACCCCGTCGGTGCTCTTCTTGAGCTCGGCGACCGTCTGCGCGGCCTCGCCCCGAAGCACGTGGCTGTTGTTCCACGTCACCTCCTTGGGCGAGCGAGTGGTGACGTACTTGGCCATGCTGTTGATCTTGGCGCCGCCGTCCTCGTCCGACACGTCCGGCCAGTACGCGGCGAGAATGTCGTAGGACCTGCGCCCCAGCAGCATCCCGTCCGCCCGGTCGAGAACGTCCGCCATGATCTCGTTGAAGTCCTGGTCAAGGTGGGCAGGCAACCACCCGCCCCGCGTGAACCCGTTGGACTCGTCCTCGGTCGGGCCGCCGGGCCCCTGCATGACGCCGTCCAGCGACACGAACGTCCCGACGATCAGCTTGCTCGCCATCTTCCCGCTCCCTCTGTTTCTTCCTGCTCTCTCTGTGCCCACAGCGTGCCGGGAGCGGCTTAAGGTCTCCCTACGATTCCCCTACTTCCACAGCGCCCACGCCCTGAAGGTCAGTCATCGGGCCGGAGCGACCCGCGCCGCGCCTTCCGGGTGGAGACCAGCGCTCCGGCCAGGCCGCTCACCACGCAGACCAGCACCAGCCCGGCGTACTGCGGCACGGAGTAGGCGAACCACGCCTGCCCGGTCGCGGCCTTGCCGAGCGCGGTGAGCGATGCGGCGGCGATGCCCGTTCCGAGCAGCGTCCCGGCGCACGTCACGGTCAGCGTCTCCCAGCACACCATCCTGGTGAGCTGCCGCGGCTTGGTCCCCACGGTACGCAGCAGCCGGATCTCCTCGGTCCGCTCGGCCATCGTCATGGCCGTCGCGTTGAGCACCGAGATCACGGTGTAGGCCACCGCCGATCCCACCAGCACCGGTGCCGCCCACGCCGCCGGCCCCGTGCGGGTGACGTCCGCCGCCGCGTCGGTGGTCGCGACGGCGAACAGGAAGGTGCAGGCGAGCGCGATGGTCAGCATCACCGGGGACGCGGCCGCCATCGCCCGGCGCGGCTGGGTGACCAGCGAGGACCTGGCCAGCATCCCCGCGCCCGGATCAAGCCGGACCACCACCGCTCCGAACAGCCACCCCAGCCCCCGCAGCGCGACGGGTCCCAGCGCGGACGCGCCCACGCACAGCGCCATCGTCGCCGCCAGCCCGGCCGGCACCGCGGCCGACGCCTTCACCTGCGGCACCAGGTACAGCAGCACGATGCCCCCGGCCAGCGCCACCCCGCCGAAGACCGCCCTGGGCCAGGCCAGCAACCGCCGCTGCGCCGCGCTCTCCCGCAGCACCTCCAGCGGCCCCACACCCACCGCCTTGCGCGCCGCGGCCCGAGCCGCCAGCAGCGTCACCACCAACCCCACCACCAGCGCCATGATGAACGGCCCCGCCGTCACCTTCACCGGGATCCCCGTCGGCGCCAGCCCGGTCATCCGCATGAACGCCGCCATCGCCGCCGCGTACGGGACGGCCAGCAAGCAGCCCGCCACGCTCGCCAGCACGGCCACGACCATCGCCTCCGCCGTGACGAGCCGGCTCACCTGCCGCGGCGTCATGCCGATCGACCGCAGCAGCGCCCAGGTCCTGCGCTGGCGCAGCACGTACAGGCTGAGCATGCCCGCGACCACGAAGACCGACACGAACCCCGACACCGCGGCCGACAGCACCAGCAACCCCATGACGCCGTTCAGCTCGTCGCGCGCTCCGGCCCCGGCGACCACCATGCCGCTGCCGCCCACCAGCATCACAGCCAGCAGCACCGCCGCGAACGCAGCGGCGAAGCCCATCCGATTGGTCCGGACGTTGTTCCAGGCGAGCACGAGCGTCATCGCCGACCACCCAGCCGCATGCCGATCTGGTCGGCCGAGGGCTTGTGCAGCATGTCAACGATCCGCCCGTCGGTCAGAAACAGCACGCTGTCGGCCCCTGCCGCCGCCTCCGGATCGTGCGTGACCATCACCACCGTCTGCCCGAACGCATCGACCGCCTCCCGAAGCAGGGCCAGCACCTCGTGCCCGCTACGACGGTCAAGCGCCCCCGTAGGCTCGTCGGCGAACAACACCTCCGGCCTGCCCAGCAGAGCGCGAGCGATCGCCACCCGCTGCTGCTGCCCACCGGACAGCTGCGAAGGACGATGCCCTTCCCGCCCGGCCAGCCCGACCCGATGCAGCAGTTCCCGCACACGCGCCGGATCAGGCCGCCGCCTGGCCAGCCTGCTGGGCAGGATCACGTTCTGCCAGGCGGTCAACGACTGGACCAGGTTGAAAGCCTGAAAGATGACGCCGACCCGGTCACGACGCAGGACCGCCAGCTCCTTCTCCCCCAACCGGGAGATGTCCTGCCCGCCGATACGAACCGCCCCCGAGTCCGGCCGGTCCAGCCCCGCCGCGCACTGCAGCAGCGTGCTCTTCCCCGATCCCGACGGCCCCATCACGGCCGTGAAACTCCCACGCGCAAACCCGACGCTGACCTGCCCAAGCGCCGCCACCTCGGTGGCGCCCTTCCCATAGGTCCTGGTCACTTCCTCAAGGACAACTGCATGATCACTCATGATCAGCAGCGTGCCGGAAGAGGCCCGTCACCGCCCATCAGGCATCCCCCCGATCGGCCCCTGAGGCTCCACCCACCCTGCTCGGCGCGGATCGAGGCACACACCACGTCCTTCGGCACGACGAGCAGGCGGCAGGCTCGCACCTTCGACCCAGGTCAGTGATCTTTGAGCCAGGATTCCAAAGCGTTCAGCTCACGCAGGGGAAAGCTCTCGCCGTTCCACTGCCGCGCGTACTCCTCCTCCCCCACATCAGCGAGCAGCCGCCGCTACGAGCGGACGCACCTCACTCAGAAGCGTGAACTCCTCCCGCCCGGCCTCATCCGGTTCAGGCCTCATCCGGTCAGGGAACGTGAGGATGCGCAGCCGTATCCCACCGTCCTCGTGGGTGAAGACCCATCGATACTCGGTGGGCTCGTCATCCCAGGAAAAGCGAACGTCATCCCCCTGAGTAACCCGCACCAGGCTATACAGGAGATCCCTGAGCGCATCCGTCACATAGGACACGACCATCCGCGCTTCGCGACCCTCGCACCCAATGGTGACGACGGCCCATCCATTCCTGGGCGCCCCGTAGGCGAACTCGATCCGCGACATGTCAGCCATCGTCGCACCTGAGCGGAGAGCCACCCAGCAACGGGAGGTCATACCTCATGGGGTTCAGGGCCCATCGGTCCAGATGTACCAAGGGCCCTTGAAATGCTCGTACCAGACCTCGTCCGGACCCGGTACCCGATCCGGGATGTAGGCGAAGCCGTGCGTCTTCCAATTCCAGGTGACCGAGGTGACCATGAACTGCGCCCCTCCCGGGATCTTCTCCGTGTAGCCCACCTGATACAGGCCCCGCCACCGACCACGGCCCTCGTCGTCGTCACGCACCGACCGGGCGTAGCGCTCCAGGCTCGATTCCGACAGTGCGAAGCGCGCGTGCAGGGGCGCGTCGACCGTGACCAGCAGTACGGTGCCCAGCACCAGTACGAGTGGGACGTACATCCAGGGCGGCCACGCCCGCCGCCCCGGGCGAGGAGCAAGCAATACGGACCAGGTGATGGCGAGCGCCAGCCAGTACAGCACCAGTAGCAATGCCCAGTAGGACAGGCCGGGAGCGCTCACCTCAAAGAGCGTCAGGAGCGAGGCGAGTCCGATGGCCCCGGTGAAGAGCAGGGCGAGGGGGTTGCGTGTCAGGTGCATGGGGCGATCTTGCCCGATACCAGGACCAAGCGCCTCGGCCCGCCATCAGTGCCGGGAAGATAACCCGCAGATCACGGCCCTGGGTGAACAGGCGTCGATCTCGGTGCGGATGGCCTCACATGCGAGCCACCCTCGCGTGGCTGGAGCGCGGCGAGCAAGCGCCGCCGCCGATGAAAGCCCCCAAGAAGGCCAGCCCGCCGTATTCGCCAGCCCAACTCAGCCGTTTGCGCGGCTGGCCGGTGAGCTGCCGAAGATCTGCCGCCAGCACACCATCACCGTCGGCACCGGCGACCTCGGCCATCTCGACAAGCTCCGCCAAGACCTGCCCTACCTCAGCCCCACCCGGGTGGAGACCTACAAATCTGCCCGGGCCATGAGCTGGACCTGAGTGACCCGAAAAACCGGCTCGCTCACGGCCACGTCGCCCAAACCATCCTGGTCGCGCTGCTCATCGCCAACGACCACTTCCTCGACCATTGGCGCCACATCCACCAGCCTGAGCATGAACCCGAGACAACACAGACCACCAACGACCTCGCCACCATCGAGGTAACCGCCGAGGCCTTCGCCACGCCGCCACCCGACACCTAAGCCACAAACCCGACCATCGACACCCAACTCTGCGCCACCCAGCGGCTTTGCCATGCCCGCCAGGCCGTTCACCGCGCGACAACGCCAGCGCGAAGACACCAGAGCGTCCCACCCCGCCGAATCTTGAGGTCCAACCCCAGCCGAATCCGGCTCGGAACCTCCTTGAAACGACGAAATCCCGCCCGATCGTCAAGATCAGACGGGATTCGTCAACTTCAGTCCGGCCGTTTCAAGAACGGCCCTGGGTGGACCTAATCACCGCTTACTCGAACACTCCGCCCGTGGTGACGAAGTTGCGGGACATGATCGAGTCCAACCAAACCCACCCTCGCTAGCTTCACAGCCGGGCAGCTTTACCAACGTGCCCATGCCGTACAGCAGGTCACAATATCCGCGTGATCATTACGGGGATATCCAGACGTACGGTACTGAAGATCCATCATATGGCCGATGACAGACATGGCTCCACAAAGCACCCCATCTCCCAATTCTCCTCTCCCAGGCAAGCACAAGGCCTTAGGCTTAGCGGATGACTCTCGTTCTAGCGCTCGCATCAGAACATCAACTCCACATGACCTGCGACTTCAAACTAACGGACGGAAGGAACGGCAAACCACTGACCTACAATGCCCACAAATTGGTTACCATTCAGCGACCAACCATCCAAGCAATTATTGGATTCACAGGGATTGCCAATTTCGATAAAACCCCGGTTGGCGTCTGGCTCGCCGAGAAGACCGCAGGGCTCCCTCAAAAGGCGAGTCTGGACATGCTTATTGCAACACTTCATGATGCTACTGCGGAGCTTGAGAAAGTACCGAAGGCGCTTTGGCGGTTCAGACGCATAACATTTGTCATAGGTGCCATTCAAGGTTCTCAGACCGTGGTCGCTATAATGTCGAACTTTCAAAACCTGAGAGGGATATTCCTTGCTGATCAAACAGTTCCTGCTAGCACTCTACAACTCAGCGTAACAAGACCCAGCAAGCCCACCCTCTTCGCAGCGGGCGACGCATATACGATCAGAAAGGATGAACGTAAGACACTTGAGAGAAGCCTGCGTGCCGATATAGAGCCGGAGCTTCTAAGGGGCAGACTTGCCTCATTGAATAAGAAGATTGCAGGACGCACTCACACAGTGAGTCAGGGCTGTAATTCAGCCAGCATCTTCGCTTCTGGACACGGAGCATCCGAGGCCTTTCTCATCGAACAAACGGGCGACTTCATTCCTCCCGATGTTCAAGAGATGTTTAACAGATTTGGAATTAAGATAAACAGAGGAACACTCCCCGACGGATCGCCTGCATCGATACAGATAAGGAGCGCCACCTCCGTTAGCTACTCCCCATCCCCAAAATACTTTCAGGAACAGCTGAAGCTTCGTCCCAAAGATTCTCAGCTTTGGAATAACTTTGGTGCTTACGAGAATCATCACGGGCGACAAGAGTCAGCCCGTGCCGCCTTCCAAAAAGCCTTGGACCTCGATTCAGGGAACCATCTAGCGGCTCGAAACATGGGCTGGCTACTCTGGGAAATGGGCGACAATCCCGAAGAAGCGAGACGTCTATTTGATATTGCCCTGACGGACCCAGAACCTAATCGGCGACGTGAGACGTTCACAGTTCTGGCCGAATCGTTGCTACTATTCGAGGGCGACATTAAGCGCGCTCACGAGGCCTTTCGCAAAGCAATGGCCGGAGAATTCTTGCCATTGATCGCCGCTAAATATTCATGGTTTCTACTTCAATATAAACCAGAATTGATCAGGGAGGCAAGGAGCCTTGCGGAGGCATCGCTACAAATGGATCAGAATATTCTCTGGGCCGTCCTCACAAAGGCATATTGCATCTGGCACCTCGATCATGATTCGAATGCCGCTTGGGAGATGCTAGTGAAGCACGCCTCGAAATTCGAGAAGGATACAAGTCTCACCGCATCCACACTTCATCTGAGCCTGGTCGCCAATCGGCTAGATAGTGCTGACGTGCTGCATGCCAAGCTAGCCCGTTCGACGCGGGCCACGAAAGCTGGCATTGCTTCGTTTGCGGGAATTCTCAACCTCTGTCACGGCGGGGCGCTAGATAAGTCTGCAGAATGGTTTGCACAATCAAACATAGAGAGTGATCGCATAAATCTAGCAGCAGTTAGGTGGGGTCAAGGGAAGATCTTGGAAGCCCACGACACACTTATGAACATTAGAAAGGACCGTCTCACCGCGAGTGCCGCTATCGAGCATATGATTCTTCAATATCTTCTGGCAAGCTGCCACTCTAGCACGGCTGAAACAGCTTTGAGCGAGATCATCACATCTAAGGAAGTGGCTACGTTCGATGAGACTCTCTTTCGGAGCCTTGCACACCATCATGAAATTTCCCCGAAAGATAAAACGAAGCTTGAGAAGCTTATCAGTGCGATAAATCGAGCCAAGTCTAACCGAAACTCACAAGGTCTGGACTAACCCTAGGTCAAGCAGGGCAAACGAACTGACCACTGTGGCAGTGTGCCAGCCCCCGGACTACCGCCGCGTCTTCATCACGCAGCATGAGTATTGCGGCAGAGTACACATCCCGAAATCGCGAATAGGCCGCCCCGAGCATCGAAGCTGGGCCTCCCTGATAACTACTGCCGTTCGGGTTCTTTCTCGCCGCGTTCGGCCACGAAGGACCCCAGCCCCGGCTCGGTGTAGATCAGGCGGTCTTCTCGCAGATTGGCCACGGCCTTCTGTGCCGTGGCCACGGCAGGCCCGAACTCGGGATTATCAGGGTGCTGTGGCGACGATCGTCACGCCGTGCGAGGGCAACTATGTACGCCGCAACTGCCCCAATCGCAAGGGCAAGGGCAAGCTGAAGAAGCTCGCCGAAGACCTTGAGAACGGATGGTGGCACTGACGATCTGGGCATCATGTTGATCAATCAGCAGGCTCGTGAAGCCGACGCGGCGTAGCATCACATCAGCAGAGATCTCCCAACCAACCGGCAGGATGGCTGATGGCGGACCATGTCCAGATCCTCACCACGGCCGAAAGTCGTGAAGACGCCTACGCGCTCGCTCACAGCCTCATCAGTGACCAGCTAGCGACAAGTGTCCAGGTCGCTGGGCCGATTGTGTCGATCTTCATGCAAGGCAGCGCCATGGTGGAGGCGCAGCAATGGCAACTCGTCTTGCAGACAACCACTGCTCAGGTGAGTGCGGTGCGGGAGGTCGTCTCCGCATCGGAGTTTGTCGTGGTTCCGGTTCTCGGTGGAGATGCTGAGTAGGTCCAGGTCACTCAGTCAACGTGGCCAGCCGAGGTGCCGCGGACTTCGATCGCCTTAGCCAGCGCCATGCCATCAGTCAGATCTGGCATGACAGTTTCGGCGCCGGCATCTTTTAAATCTGTCGCTGTGCTTTTCCCTGAGGCAACAGCGATCACATGGGCTCCGCCTTCGTGCCCTGCGGTCACGTCTTGCGGCGTATCCCCGATCAGAATCGTCGTCTCGCTCGTGAACCTGCGGCCAAGCTTGCGTTCGGCCCGCTCCTGCGCGATGCGCACCAGCTTGGCCCGGACCGGATCGTCCTCGCCATAGCTCCCGATCTCAAGATCGACGAGATGGTGCAGCTCGAAGATGCGAAGCTTGGCCTTTGCTGAGAGTCTGGTGTTCCCCGTGAGGACCGATTGGGCAACTCCTGGCAGCCGACCCACCGATTGAAGGGCGGTCACCGCACCGGGCAGCACGCGCCCTCGTAGCCGCATCTCATGCGCCCGCTCCTCGTACCCGCGGGCCTGGAGTTCGATGAAGCGTTGGAAGTACTCGTCCGAGCGTGGGATCTCGTGCAGGTCGAGGGTTTCGCCGAAGATGACCAGTTCGGTTCGGCCGCTGGGGTCGGCCATGTCCTTCATGGGGACGCCGGTTGTCTGCTCGAAGGCCGCGGCGAACACCTCGCGCCCGACTCCCCCCGTCTCGATCAGGGTGTGATCGATGTCCCAGAGCACGAGCCGGTGAGTGGTCACAGATCCGCCCTTCCCCTGACGAGATTGCGCATGCCAAGACTCTCACGAGATTCGGCATTCCGGCCTACGGTGGAGAGCGGTGGTTCGCGGGCACGCTGGTGACGACGGATGTGCAGGAGGCCCCGTGGGTTCGGCGGAGATCCCTATCGGTGAGCGGATTCGCTTCTATCGCACGGCACGCAACAAGACCCAAGCCGTGGTCGCCGGCCTAGCCGGCATGAGCGAGAACTACCTGAGCCAGATCGAGCGCGGGCTCCGCACGCCGACTATCGCCCTGCTTCACCAACTAGCCCGAGTGCTGGACGTTCCCGTGGCGGTGCTGATCGGTGAGCCGTCCTTGGACGGTGACAGTGTGCTTCACCCGGTCGCCGGCCAACTGCAACGCGTACTGACCGCCTACGAAGCCCCTCCGGATGCCAGCCCGGACCTGCCCGCGCTGCGAGCGCGGGTCGAGAGCGCATGGGGTCTGTGGCAGGGCTCCACGAACCGCTTCACCGAGGTGAGCACGCTCATCCCGGACCTCACTCGCGATGTCCAGGGCGCCGTGCGCGCACTCCGCACGTCGACCGACGCCACCTCACGGAGAGAGGCGTACCAGGTCTCGGCTGACCTGTACTTCCTGCTCAGGACCTTCACGAAACGCGTCGGACGGACAGACCTCTCGCTCATGGTGGCCGACCGTGCCGTGACGGCCTCGGAGAACGCGGATGACCCGCTGAGGATCGCTGCTGCCAAGTGGAACCTGGGCCAGATTCTCCTGTCCCAGGGCGAGCCTGAAGGAGCCGAGGACGTAGCGATTCGCTCCATCGAAGACCTACGCCGCGAGGTTCCCGAGCGCCAACCCGATCAGGCAGCCCTTGAGGGCGCGTTGTGGCTGGTGGCCGCTATTGCATCTGGTCGCCGCCATGACCATTGGACCGCGAGGGAACGTATTCAAGGGCCGGCGACCGAGGCCGCTCGTGAGGCCGGTGAGGGCAACGTCTTCTGGACGGTGTTTGGGTCGTTGAACGTCGGGCTTCATCTGGTGAGTGTCGAGATGGAGGCCGGCGAGGTTGCCGAAGCGCTGTACATCGCCGACCAGCTCGACGTGAACCGCTCCCCTTCGCTGGAACGCCGGATGACGTTCGCGCTGGAAGTCGCGCGTTGCTATGACCAGCGGCAAGAGGATGCGGCGGTGATCCTGCATCTGATGAACGCCGAGGCCAGCGGACCGGAGGACTTGCGGTACAACACCCTTGCCCGCGATCTCGTGCGGTCTCTGCTGAAGCGCGCTCGCCCCACGTTCCAGCCTCAGGTACGCGCTCTCGCCCGCCGCGTCGGCCTCCTCGAATGACCCGCGCTACCTGCTAACCCGCGCTCACAGCGCGGGTAACCGCCTCCACCCCCACTTAGTGTCGAGTGCACTCGACACCGGGTGAAGGGAAGGGAGGTGAAGCACCAGATGGGACACAAGTTCAGGGTCGTCGGCGACCGTGAGGTACTGCCGTTCTCGCAACTACCGGACGACTATCGGACGCGCGCCTATCTGCTGCCGCTCACCTCCGAGTCATCGCGTACGGCGCGGCACTGCATGTCGGATCTGCTCCTCCTCTGGCGCCTTCCAGACCTTGTTGAACCCGCGGCATTGATCACCGCCGAATTGGTCAGCAACGCGGTCCGCCACGCCATCGGATGGAGCGACGAAGCCTTACCGGTACGGCTCCTGGTCATCTATGCGGCGCGTACCCTGCGCATCGAGGTACGCGACCCCGACGCGCGCAACCTTCCGGTCCTGCGCGTGCCCGAGGAACTGGCCACGTTCGGGTACGGCATGCAGCTCGTCCACGGCTTGGCCGACCGGTACGGCGTGCGGGTTACCGATGCCAGCAAAGCCGTGTGGTGCGAGATCGACCTCCGCAGCGACGCTCCCTTCTCCCGCTCCGATCTGACGACGGAAAGGGGCGGTTCTCATGGGTGAGCTTTCTGAGGCGCGCTGGGCAGAGGGAGATCCGGCCTTTCTGCTGGAAGAGGGAGTCGGCTACGTCCGTGAGTGGGCGCGAGCACAGCATTCCGTGGCCAGCGTCAAGGAGGCGCTCACGGCCATCGGCTCTCCGGACGCTATGCCGTACCTGCGAGCGGACGTCAACGAGTTCGGCACCGGGTTCGTCGAGCTGGGGCGGGTGACGCCCCAGACTGCGGCGCTGATCGCACAGGCCCTCGCCGAGATCGCCGCGCGTCGGTCGGTTGACGACGAGTGTGCGGCCTGAGCAGGGGCGTTGCCGTGAATAGCCCCGTGGGAAACGCTACCGAGATACTGGCAGTGAAGGCGCTCCTACAGGCCCTGGAGCGCGAGGGGATCACCGCCGAAGTGCATGCCGGCTACGGCTTGGCGCTCGCCTTCATCGACACCGGTCTGGTCGTGTGGTGCAACGGCCATCGCTTCTGGTGGCGCACTGCGTGGAACGACAGATTCCACTGCGCCGTCTACGCCTGGCATCCGGCCATCGACCCGCCAAGAGCCGCTCGACGCGTCGCTCGACAGTACGCCCTGGCCCGCACCAAGCCGCAGAGCAGGGCCAGATGAGTCATCGAAGCATCAGAACCGCCCAACGAGTTGCCGACCAGCTTGAAGCACTCGCCTGGGCGCACACCCGTGAATCAGCGAGCATGACCAGAGTCGAGTTTCTCGACTACTTCGGCCTGGACGTATCCGAGGCCCGGACTCTGTATGGCATGTATCTCAGAGCGTGCGCATACGCTCGCCTGCGGCAATGCGACGAGCAGCCCACTCCACCACTGATCCAGGGACGCGTCATCGACTCCGCGGTTTCGACGCGGTGATGGTGTAAACGGCCTCTAGCGCGTCCCCACACACCACCACCTCTTCCATTGCGACCGGTCGCTTGTCCAGGATCGCGACGCGGGTGATGTGAAGGACCGGCGTTCCTGGCATGGCCTTCAACGACTCCGCCTCATCCGGGAGCGGCATGCGTGCCCGCACGTACTCTTGCCAGCTCAGACGGCCATGCTGGTCGAAGTGGCCGTAGACCTCTGAGGGAGCTGGAAGGGCGGGGTCGTCGGCCCATGGGGTGTCCTGAGCGACGCTGAACGGCACGCTGAGCCGGCGCATGCGCGTCACCCCTTCGGCTCTCTCCAGCGCCATCCGCACGAGCATCGGTTCCCCTGGAGGGATGGCGAGGAGTTCGGCCTGGGGAAGTGCGGCGTTGATGCGCAGGTGAGACGGCGAATCCACTTCTCGCCAGGCAGCTTGATCGCTGTCTTCGTATCCGCCTGCGGCTGTTCGGGTGAGGCCGCGGTGGTCGACTCGGGCCGGACGCGCGGAGAGCGAGCGGACGAATGTCCCCTTCGGGCGCTGTACCTCGACCAGGCCCGCGGCCTTCAGCTCGTTGATGGCGTTACGGATCGTCGGGCGGGAGAGGCCGAACTCTTCGGCTAGCTGCTGTTCGGATGGGAGAGCCTGTCCGGCGGGGAAGGTGCCATCGAGGATGCGTTCCCGGAGGTATTCGGCGACCTGCTTCCACCGGGAGACCGGCGCTTTGATCTCCATCACGAGTGGCTCCTACCTGGGGCTTCGCGGCGCCCCGGAGAAATTCTGCGGTTTGGGTCCCTGAACCCGTTGACACAACGTACTACGTTAGCCGTACAGTTGTAAACGTTCAACGTACTACGTTGGCCTAATCGGGTCCGCGCTCCGCTCGCGAAGGGAGCTGATCCCCATGAACGACACTCAGAACACGGCACACCGCGCTCAGCTCATCGCGGATCTACGCCAGTTCGCCAGGTATCTGGAAGAACACCCCGCGTTGCCCGTCTCGCAGTACGGCGTCGTCAGCCTCAGCTTCAACCCGATCTCCGACACCGACGCCGAGGCGATCGCCGAGGTCGAGCGGGTCGCGGCGCTCCACGGCCTTCCGGTGCGCAGGCGCTCCGGCCAGCACTTCGCCACCCTCGTGCTCGGCAGCGTCGAGTACTCGATCGTGGCCATCGAGCAGGAGGCCGAGGACGCCTACGACGCCCACCAGTCCTACCGCTCCAACTTCCGCCTCCACAACGGCTCGGGGGCGTGAGCCGTACATGGACATCCCTCTCTTAATCGTCCTCGCCGCCCTGGTTCTGGCCGTCGCCACGTTCGTGCTGTTCCTGATCGTGGTGATCGCCATCCGCGCCGAGGACGGTCGTCGCTGCCTCGACAGCGCACAGGCGAGTCACGCCGAGCGGATCACACGACGTCTGGTCGGCGCCTACACCTCCGTACCGTCCGCCCGGAGAGGAGGTGAATGCCCTTGAAGCCCCTCCCCCGATCGCTCGTTGGCGAATGCCCGTGCGGCGCTGCCGTACTCCCCGGAAACCGCTCGTGCGTGAAGTGCCGCGCCCGCTACCGCTGGCGACGGCGCAAGGCCCATCACGACAGCATCTGAACCCGTCTCGACCAGGAAAGGAGGTGATGCGCCGTGTCGGTATCCGTTCCGCTGGTCCTGCTCATGGGCGTAGCCGTGTTCATCGCCCTGCGGTATCTCGGGCTACGCCTGTGGCAGGCCATCGTCTGCACGCTGTTCGGGTTCCTGCTGGCCGCAACCGCGCTGGCTCCCGACATCCGCCACGTACTCACTGGCCTGCTGGACCTGGCCACCAACCGATGACCCAAGGAGGCGATCGCCTATGACCCACAGACACCCCTATCCGCACGCTGATCTTCAGGAGGTTCTCTCCCGCAACCACACCGCCGTCCACCTCGTGAGTACGCTCGCGCGAGCCAACCCCACCAACGCGCCCATCTGGGAGCACCTGACCACCGCCCTCAGCGACGCACGCACACTGGCCGACGGCCTCGGCCGGCTTCGCACCGAACTGGACGGCGTCCGCTACGAGCGCGCCAACCTGATCGCCGCAGCAGAGGCAACGCTTGCCGCCCATCGTGAGGGCGAACACGACCCGCTGTGGTACCTCCGAGACGAACTCGCCCACCAGTCCCTTCCGCGCGGGGCGGGTGAGGCCAAATGAGCCACCGCCGCTATCAGCTACGCAGAAACGCTCGCCGTATGCGGCGATACGGCATCCAACCCGTCGCCTCCATCACCGATGACCTCGACATCGCGCCCCTGCTCATCACCAGCGTGGGCCGGCTGCTGTGGCGCTACCGCTCCGAACTGGCGCCGTGACGATGCTCGCGCTGCTCATCGGGGCAGGGACGATCCTGCACGGCTCCTATCGGCTTTGGTGGCCTACCGTCGCGGGGATCACGACACTCGTAGCGGGCCTGCTGCTCTACGCAGGCCGATGGGTCAACCTCACTCGCCCAATCGAACGGGCCTACGCCGCCACCGCCACGGCGTTCGCCGGCGGATGGCTCACCGCCGCCACCGCCCACGGGCCGTTCATCAAGCCGTTGCCGCTCGTGCTCGCGATCGGATGCGTGGTGCTGGCCGTGCCCTGGTGGGCACATCGACGGCGCCGTGCCCGTGTACGCGTCGAACGCACCTTGGCCGCATGGCCCGACATCGCCCAAGCCGCAGGTCTGGCAGGCTCCCGCGTACAGTCCGCAATCGTGGACCTGTGGGGCTACCGCTTCCGTCTCGGGCTCGGACTCGGGCAGACCGTGGAAGACGCCGTCGCCGCCGTACCCCGCCTCGAATCCGCGCTCGGCTCCACCCGCGGCGGGGTCCGCGTGCAGCCCGTTGCCAGCAAGAAGGCCAACCGCGCCGACGTACGCGTGATCGAAACCGACCCACACGCCAACGCCATCACCTGGCCAGGCCCATCGATCACCTCCATCACCCAACCCGCCAAGCTGGGACTCTTCGAAGACGGCGCACCCGTCCGAGTCCCTCTGTTACGGCGACACGGCCTGTTTGGCGGAGTGTCGGGAGCCGGCAAGTCCGGAGGCGTGAACGTCCTGCTCGGAGAGCTGACGGCCTGCCCTGACGTGATTCTGTGGGGCATCGACCTCAAGCGCGGCATGGAACTCCAACCGTGGGCCTCATGCATCGATCGGTTGGCGACGACCCCGCAGGAGGCAGAAGCGCTCCTGCGGGATGCGGTGATCGTTCTGGACGGACGCGCCGACGATCTCGCCCAACGGGGCAAACGCGTCTGGGACCCCTCCCCCGCCCGTCCGGCACTCGTGATCATCATCGACGAGTACGCCGAGCTGGCCGGCGAGGCGCCTCAAGCGATTGACCATGCCGACTCGATCGCACGCCGGGGACGCGCCGTCGCCGTGCAACTCGTGGCCGCCACGCAACGCCCGTCCAAGGACGCCATGGGCAAGAGCGCGGTCCGCTCACAGATGGACATCCGGGTGTGCTTCCGAGTTCGCGAAGCCCGAGACGCGGACCTGATCCTCGGACAGGGCATGGTCAAGACCGGATGGCACGCCCACAAGCTCGACGCCCCCGGCAAGTTCCTGATCTCCTCACCCGACCACGACATCCCCCGCCGAGCCCGCACCTATCTCCTCGACGACCACGGGGTGCACGCCACCGCCGAGCGCCATTCCGCCCACCGCCCCTCCCTCGATGCCGTCTCCGCTCAAGCCCTCGAACGCGCGGCCGAGATGCCCATCACAGAAGACGCACCGCCCCCTCCTCGGGAAGCCGAGAAGGTCCTCGTAGTCGCCCTCCGGCAAGCTCCCCCAGAAGGCGTCCGGATCAACGATCTGATGCGCGCGACACGGATGCGCCGTACCTGGGTCTATCAGCGACTCCAGGACCTGGCCCGAACGCAGCAAGCCGAACAGGTCAGCCGAGGGTTCTGGCGAGCCACTCCCGAGAAGCACGCTCAGTAATCATCCACGTCCGCCGTCCACGTCCGTCCGCGCGTCTGCGCGTAGATAAGCGCGACAGACGCACGGACGGACAAACGGCGGACAATCACAATCCGTAGTTTCGACCACAGATCGCAACAAGACGAAAGGACCGCCCTTGGCCCGAACCTGAGGAGGTGGTGAGCCCTGGCACGCATCCGCGTTCACGGCCGGCAACGCCGAAGCATCGACATCGATCTCCTGACGCAAGCACTCGCCGCGATCATCGAGGACCTCGAAACCCAGCCACACAGGGCTGCTCCAAAATCGGATCAGAAGGCGTATGGTGGAGATCCACCCATGCCACGGAGCACCGCATGACCGAGAGCTTGGGCCGCTACCTCGAAGCCGCCCGCGTTCAAGCCGGACACAGCCTGCGCCACCTGGCCCGCGCCACCGGCCTGTCGTTCTCCTCCCTCTACCGCATCCTCAACGACGAAGTAGAGCGCCCCTCCGCCGCCAACCTCGCGGCTCTCGCTCGTGCCCTCGACCTTCCGGTCTCCGAGGTCTTCGCCCGTGCGGGCATCACCGGACTTGCCGATCTCGACACCCTCCTGCGTGCCGAGTACGGCCTATCCGACCAGGCCATCGCCGAGATACACGCGATCATCGACGCCGACCGCCAGAAGGGAGAAAAGCCATGACCCCGAAACCAGCCCCTCCCAAGCGCGGCCTTCTCTACCTGCGCGTCTCCTCACGTGGCCAGATGGACACCGACTACGACCCCGAGGGAAACTCCGTCCCCGCCCAACGCGCCGCAGGCCACCGTAAGGCCGCGGAACTCGGCATCGAGATCGTCGACGAGTACGTCGAGGAACCCCGCACCGCCACCACCACCGACAACCGCCCCGCGTTCCGCACGATGATGGCGCGGATCAAAGCGCGAAAGGACGTGGACTGCATCATCGTCTACGCCCGCTCCCGCATGCACCGCAACACCATCGACTCGGCGATCACCAAGCGCGACCTACGCGCCGCAGGCGTGCACCTCATCTCCGTCATGGACTACACCGAGGACAACGCGGTCGGTGACCTGGTCGGCAACGTGATCGACGCCGTGAACGAGTACCAGTCCAAAGCCCAGGGCGCGGACATCGCCTACAAGATGGGTCAGAAGGTCATCAACGGCGGCAGCATCGGACGCGCCCCCATCGGATACCTCAACGTGCGCGAACGCCATGAAGGCCGGGAGATCCGCACGATCGCCCTCGACCCCGACCGCGCCCCCTTGGTCAAAATGGCGTTCGAGCTGTACGCCACCGGACGGCACGGCTTCGAGGACATCGCCGACGCCCTCACCGACGCAGGCTTCCGCATGAAGCCCACCAAGCGACACCCCACAGGCGCCCTGATCTCCATCCACAAGGTCGGAGACATGCTCCGAGACCGCTACTACCTGGGCTTCGTCACCCACCAGGGCATCGAGTACCGCGGCAGACACGAAGCCTTGATCAGCGAGGAACTCTTCCACCGCGTACAAGAGGTCCTGTTCCTCCAACGTGGCGCCGGCACCCGAGCCCGCAAGCACCACCACTACCTCAAGGGCTCTCTGTGGTGCCATCGCTGCAAGGCCAGGCTCATCATCTCGCCCGGCAGGAGCAAGACGGGGACGGTCTACTTCTACTTCATGTGCCGCGGCCGGCAGCAACGCATGTGCGACCTGCCGTACCTCCCCGTCCTCGACGTCGAGAAGGCCATCGAAGCCCACTACGCCACGATCACGCTGCCCGCGAGCCTGCGCGACCGCATCACCGCCGGCCTCGACGCGACCATGGCCGGCAACGCCGTAACCAGCAAGGCACTCGCCCGCGAGATCAAGAAACACCTGGCCGACCTCGATCGCCAGGAAGACACCTACCTCGACCTGGTCAGCGACCCCGACTGGCCGAAAGAGAAGATCGCCAAGCGCCTACGCGGCATCCGTGACGAGCGATCCCGACTGGAAGCACAACTCAGCCGCACACAACAGCCCGATCTCGACATGGGCCGCACCGCCCTGGAGACCGTTCTCGACCTCCTCACACGCCCACACGACCTGTACGCGCTCGCAGACGAAGCCAACCGCCGTCTCCTGAACCAGGCGTTCTTCCAACGCCTCTACCTCGACACCGACGGCGTAGCAAGTGACGCCCCAACAGCACCCTTCGCGCCCTTGCTCCACGTCCAACGCAAAAACGGCGGTGTCCCGAAGGACACCGCCGTTGATCAAACCTCCGCGCTACTCGCTACCGCCCTCGAAGGAGAGTGTTCGAGTAACACATCTTGGGTGGAGATGAGGGGATTCGAACCCCTGACCCCTTCGATGCGAACGAAGTGCGCTACCGGACTGCGCTACATCCCCAAGGACTCGACCAGATTAGCAAACTCCCAGGGGTCCTCGCGCCACACATTCAGTCCCCGACCGCCCGCCGAGGCGGTTCCGCGTACTGGTCGAACAGGACGTCCGGCTGCCGTGCCGTGAACTCGATGATCTCGGCTTCCCGCTCGGCCTCCAGCCGCCGCTGCTCGCGCACCCGCCGTCGCCGTTCGGCACGGGACTGGGCGGCGCGCCGCCGCCGTTCCCGATCCACCTGTACGGCAATGCGCAGGAACCCAAGATAAGCCGCCATCACCACGATAGAAGGAGCAACCCCCCACCACGGCATCATCTGCACCGCCGCTGTCACCAACGAGGCGATCACCAGCAACGACGTGAAGAACAGCAACCGCCGCCGCCGGGCCACGATGATCGCCCGACGCCGCGCACGGAACTGCCGAGGGTCCACCACGGGCGCGGCGGGTTCCTCGATGGAGTACTCGCCGGTGTCCGGCTGGTCCATCAGCGAGGCGCCCTGCACCTGCTCCAGGTCCGGCAGCTGGTGCTCGCCCGTGTAGTACTCCTCTTCGAGCTCGGCCAGCTCGGCGAGGTTGGTCTTGTCCCTGCGCAGCCACATCGGGACAAGGACGCACAACCACATGACGACGATGGCGAGATAGAGGAGGACGCTGCTCACGACCACCTCCGGACACGAATAAGGGCAGCATGAAAACGCCTGTGTGTTCTTGGCGTCTTCGATGTGCTCACGTCACGCACCGTAAGACCGCGTGTCACTAATTGACGAGCATTCGATGCGGTGTGTCGCGAGATCGTCAAACCTCTTCTACCGGAGACCCACCGTGAGCGGCTGACTCACGCGCGCGACGCCACTGCACGAGTAGACCGCCGGGAACGTCCTCGACGGTCAACGCGTAGCAGATGTGGTCGCGCCAGGCTCCGTCGATGTGGAGTTGGCGACGCCGAATGCCTTCTTCCCTGAAACCGAGCTTCTCAACCACTCTTCTGCTCGCGTGATTTTCCGGCCGGATGTTGGCTTCGATGCGGTGCAGTCCGGTGGTGAAGAAGCAGTGGTCGACGGCCAGGGCGAGCGCCGTCGGCGTGATGCCGCGCCCGGCGAGCGCCCCGTCGACCCAGTAGCCGACCTGCGCGGAACGGGCGGATCCCCACACGATCGCGCCGATGGTGAGCTGTCCGGCGAACCGCCCCTGGTAGGTGATGACCCAGGGCAGCGCCATGCCCTGCCGGGCTTCCCTGCGCAGCGTGCCGACCATGGACACGTACGGGCCGAGACCGGTCCTGAACAGCGGCGTCTCCGGGTTGCTCGGCTCCCATGGGCGCAGCCATTCGGCGTTGCGCAGGCGGGTCTCGCGCCACACCCGTACGTCTCCCAGCCGCAGCGGCCGCAGACTCACTGGCCCTTCGCTCAGAGTCGCCGGCCAGCCACGAAGTCGATCCACACCCTCATCATCCCCCCATCGGACGTCATGTCGCCACGCATCAGCGCGGGTGGTCGCCGCCGCGGATCTGCTCGACCGCGTGCTGAAGGATGGGCGCGAGTACGGCCACGCCGTCCCGCACGCCACCGCTGGAGCCGGGCAGGTTGACGATGAGGGTGTCGCCCGCCTGGCCGGCCAGACCTCGCGACAGAATCGAGGTCGGCACTTTTTCGCGATTCGCCTGCCGGACGGCCTCCGCAATACCCGGAATTTCCCGGGAAATTACCCGGGCGGTCATTTCCGGCGTGAGATCCATTGGCGTGAGCCCGGTGCCGCCGGTAGTGATGATCACTTCGTATCCGCCCGCGATGCCGTCGCGCAGCGCTGCCTCGACCGGATCGCCGTCGGGCACCACCACGGGACCGTCCACTTCACACCCCGCCTCACCGAGCAGCGAAACCAGAAGCGGTCCGGATTTGTCGGCGTAAATCCCAGCGGAGGCGCGGTTGGAAACCGTGATCACCAATGCGCGGATCATGGCCGCGTCCAATGGCCGGTCTTGCCGCCGGTCTTCTCCTCCACCCGTACATCGGTGATCACCGCGGCCGGGTCAACCGCCTTCACCATGTCGATCAGCGCCAGCGCCGCCACCGACACCGCGGTGAGCGCCTCCATCTCCACGCCCGTGCGGTCGGCCGTCTTGACGACGCAGGTGATGTCCACGCCCTCGTCGACGATGTCGAGCGTGACCTTCACCCCGTGCAGCGCGATCGGGTGGCACAGCGGGATGAGGTCGGGCGTGCGCTTGGCGCCCATGATGCCGGCGATCCTGGCCACGCCCAGCGCGTCGCCCTTCGGCACCTCGCCGGAGCGCAGCAGCGCCACGGCCTCCTCCGACAGCAGGACGCGGCCGGTCGCGGTGGCGGTGCGCGCGCCGACGTCCTTGGCGGAGACGTCGACCATGCGGGCGGCGCCGGACTCGTCGAGATGGGTGAAGCTCACAGTCTGATCACCTGCACAGAAGCGCCCGCCGGTACGTCGGTGACGTCCTCGGGCACCAAGATGAGGGCGTTGGCCGAGGCCAGCGCCGCGAGCTGATGGGAACCCTGGCCGCGTACCGGGGTCACGACGCCGTCGTCCGACAGCACGCCGCGCAGGTAGGAACGCCGGCCCAGGGGCGAGCGCAGCGGCCCGGCGACATGGGCCGTCAACGTCTCCGGTACTCCGGCGGGCAGTCCGCGCATCTTCCGCAGCGCCGGCCGTACGAACAACATGAAGGAGACGAAGGACGAGACCGGATTGCCGGGCAGCGCGAAGATCGGCACCTGGTCCTCGCCGACCACGCCGAAGCCCTGCGGCATGCCCGGCTGCATCGCGACCTTCTCGAAGCGAACCGTGCCGAGCGGCGCGAGCGCCTCCTTGACCGGCTCGTAGGCGCCCATCGAGACGCCGCCGCTGGTGATGATGGCGTCGGCCCGCACGAGCTGGGCGTCGAGCTGCTCCAGGAACGTGGCCGGGTCGTCGCCCACGGTCGCGGCGCGGTAGCCGTCGCCGCCGCTCTCACGGACGGCGGCGGTGAGGGTGAAGCTGTTGGAGTCCCAGATCTGGCCGGGGCCGAGCGGGAGTCCGGGTTCGACCAGTTCGGCGCCGGTGGAGAGCACGACCACGCGCGGGCGCGGGCGCACCCACACCCGGCGGCGGCCGACGCCGGCCACGATGCCGAGCTGGGCGGGGCCGATCACCGTGCCGGGGCGGAGCACGACCTCGCCCGCCCGCACGTCCTCACCCGCCCGGCGGATGGCGTTGCCCAGGGGCGCGGCCTGGTTGATCGTGACCGTGACGGTGCCGCCGTCGGTCCACTCCACCGGGACGACGGTGTCGGCGCCGGCCGGAACGGGCGCACCGGTCATGATGCGTACCGCGTGACCGGGCCCGACGGCGCGCAGCTCGTCGGATCCGGCCGCCACGTCGTCGATCACCGGCAACGTGACGGGAATCGCCGCGAGGTCGGCGGCGCGTACGGCATAGCCGTCCATGGCCGAGTTGTCGAACGGCGGCAACGGCACCGGGGAGCCGACCTCCTCGGCCAGCGTGGTGCCCAGCGACCGCTCGAGCTCGAGCTCGAGCGGCGCCAGCGTACGCACCGTGGCCAGGATCTCGGCCAGGTGCGCGTCAACCGATTTCACGAAGGAACTCCCGCAACCACGGAACGAACTCGGGGGCCAGGTCGGGGCGGTCGGCGGCGAACTTCACCACGGTGCGCAGATAGTCGAGCTTGTCGCCGGTGTCGTAGCGGCGCCCGCGGAACAGCACGCCGTGCACCGGCCCGCCCTCCGAGCTCGACCGCCCGGCCAGCGTGCGCAGGGCGTCGGTCAGCTGGATCTCGCCGCCGCGGCCCGGCGGGGTGTTCTCCAGCACCTCGAAGACGGCCGGGTCGATGACGTAGCGGCCGATGATCGCCCAGTTGGACGGCGCCTCCTCGACCGGGGGCTTCTCGACCAGGTCGGTCACCCTGACCACGTCGTCCTCGCCGGTGGCCTGGATGGTGGCGACGCCGTACAGGGAGACCTGCTCCTTGGGGACCTCCATGAGCGCGATCACGCTGCCGCCGTAGGTGCCGCGCACTTCGATCATGCGTTTGAGCAGCTCGTCGCGGTAGTCGATCAGGTCGTCGCCCAGCAGGCAGGCGAAGGGGTGGTCGCCGACGTGCTGCTTGGCGCAGAGCACGGCGTGGCCGAGCCCCTTCGGCTGGCCCTGCCGTACGTAGTGCAGGGTCGCCAGCGCGGCGGGTTCGCGGACCTGGGACAGCTTGTGCTCGTCGCCCTTGGCTTCGAGCACCTCCTCCAGTTCGAAGGCGCGGTCGAAGTGATCTTCTATCGACCGCTTGTTCTTCCCCGTGACCATGAGGACGTCGAGGAGCCCGGCGGAGGCGGCCTCCTCGACGACATACTGGATCGCGGGCTTGTCGACGATGGGCAGCATCTCTTTGGGTGTCGCCTTGGTCGCCGGGAGGAACCGGGTGCCCAGACCCGCGGCGGGCACGACGGCTTTCGTCACAGGGTCGAAGTCAGCCATGAGTAGACCCTAGTGGAGGTACCTGTGGACAAGATGAAGCTGCGCCGGGAGCTGATCGAGGCGCGTACCTCGCTCTCCCCCGAGCAACGCAGGGCAAACGCGACAAGCATCCGGGAAACCCTCCTTGATCAGCCGTGGGTCCAGATGGCGGGGCTGGTGGCGTGCTACTGGTCTATCGGAAGCGAGCCGGAGACGCACGGGCTTGTCTTCGCCCTGTGGAAACACGGGGCCACAGTGATCTTGCCTGTGCACAAAGATGATGACGATCTGGACTGGGCGGTATACGACGGGCCAGATACCCTCGCACCTGGACGATCCGGGATCATGGAGCCCATCGACACCCGGCGCGGCGTGAACGCGATCCGTACCGCCGCACTGGTGATCGTCCCGGCCCTCGCCGTCGACGCCCGCACCGGCGTCCGGCTCGGGCGCGGCGGCGGCTCCTACGACCGGGCCCTGGCCAGGGTCGGCCCGAACGTCCCCGTGGTCGCCTTGCTGCACGACGGCGAGCTGATCGACGGCGTCCCCGCCGAGGCCCACGACGAGCGGGTCCGTTATGCGGTGACTCCTACGGGACTCACTAGGCTTATGTGACTACAAAGAGAGAGGGGGCCAGGTGACCGTCGAGTTCTGGCTCCTTCTTGGTGGCGCGGTCTTCATCGCCGCCATCGCCTCCGTCCGCATCGCCCACCGCAGCGGGCTGCCGAGCCTGCTTCTGTTCCTCGGCTTCGGGCTGTTGCTGGGCGAGAGCGGCTTCGGCATCCAGTTCGACGACCCGAACCTGGCCAAGCACATCGGCCTCACGGCGCTGGCGGTGATCCTGGCCGAAGGTGGCCTGACCACCAACTGGAACCACGTTCGCCGGGCCGTGCCCCTCGCGCTGATCCTGGCCACGGTGGGCGTGGCCGTGAGCATCCTGGTCGTCGCGCTCGCCGTCGCCGGCCTGCTCGGCTACGAGTGGCGGGCCGCGCTGATCCTCGGCGCCGTCCTGGCCTCCACCGACGCCGCCGCCGTCTTCTCCGTCCTGCGCCGCCTGCCCCTGCCACCGCGCCTGGCGGGCATCCTGGAGGCCGAGTCCGGCTTCAACGACGCCCCCACCGTCATCGCGGTCGTCCTGCTGAGCAGCGTCGCCGACCCCATCCCCGGCCTCGGCGAGTTCGTCCTGAAAACCGGCGCGGAACTGCTCATCGGCGCCGTCGTGGCACTGGCCGTCGGCCCGCTCGGGGCCTTGGCGCTGCGCCACGTCGCGCTGGCCGCCTCCGGCCTCTATCCGCTCGCGGTCCTCTCCCTCACCTTCTTGGCGTACGGCGGTGCCGTACACCTGCATGGTTCCGGGTTTTTGGCCGTCTACCTGACGGCGCTGATCCTCGGCAACGCCCGGCTCCCCCACAGGGCCGCCACCAGGGGCTTCGCGGAGGGCGCCGCGTGGCTGGCGCAGATCCTTCTGTTCGTCATGCTCGGGCTGCTGGCCAGCCCCGGCGAGATGCCCAAGGCGGTGATCCCCGGCCTCATCGCGGGAACGGTCCTGGTGCTGCTGGCCAGGCCGATCTCGGTCATGGTCTCGGCGCTTCTGGCCCGGATGGCGCGCATGGGCAGGACCGGTCTGCGCGAACAGGCCTTCCTGTCCTGGGCGGGACTGCGCGGGGCGGTGCCGATCGTGCTCGCGACCATCCCTTGGGCGGCCGAGGTCAAGGGGTCGGAGGACATCTTCAACCAGGTGTTCGTCATCGTGATGGTGTTCACGCTGCTGCAGGGGCCCACGCTGCCGTTCGTGGCCAGGCTTCTGGGCGTGAGCGCGCCGGGCGAGGTGCACGACCTGGAGGTGGAGGCGGCCCCGCTGGAGGAGCTCAACGCCGACCTTCTGCAGGTCAAGGTGCCGCCGGGCTCCCTGCTGCACGGCGTGGAGATCTTCGAGCTACGGCTGCCCGCCGGGGCCAACGTCACGCTGATCGTGCGCGAGGGCAGATCGTTCGTTCCGGCCACGACCACCCGGATCAGGGCGGAAGACCAGTTGCTCGTCGTGACCACCGCGAGTTGCCGCGAACAGGTCGAGCTGCGGCTGCGGGCGGTCAGCCGCCGCGGCAAGCTGGCCGGGTGGTACGGCGAGCGGGGCCTGGAATGAAAGTTTGACCCCATCGGTTAGCATTAGCAGTCGCCACGGTCGAGTGCCAACCCAGAGGAGGAATGCGTGCCCACGTACCAGTACGTCTGCAACGACTGCGGGCAGCCTCTCGAGGTCGTTCAGAAGTTCTCCGATGACGCGCTGACCGTCTGCCCAAGCTGTGAGGGCAAACTGCGCAAGGTGTTCTCGGCAGCGGCGATCGTGTTCAAGGGGTCGGGCTTCTACAAGACCGACAACCGTTCGTCGTCCACGAGCGCCACCACGACGCCCGCGTCCTCCACCCCGGAGAAGACCGCCACACCATCGACGACCTCGTCTTCGTCGTCGGAGAAGTCCTCCACCCCCGCCGCGGCCTCCAGCTGATCAGCCCGGCCGGTCGGCGTCCGCGCCGAGCAGTTCGGGCGCGATCCGCTCGCACAGCCGCAGCAGCTGCGGACTCGGCCCCCAATCCGCCACCAGTCTGCCCAGCCCGGCCTTGGCCTGCTCAAGGAGCCGCTCGGCTGCCGCGTCGCCCTGCTCGGTCAGCCGTAGCGAGTCGCCGTCGGGCGAGCGCGTGACGAGTCCGCGCTCGGTGAGCCTGTCCACGTACGGCCGGCCCTCCTGCCTGCTGACGTTGGCCCGTTCCGCCAGGTCGGCGGCCTTGACCCAGCCTTTCCCGCCCAGCCTGGCGATGACCCACACGCTCTGGGGAGGCAGGCCGGACAGGCCCGCGAGCTGGCCGAGGCGTACGTAGTAGTCCTTGCGCAGGTCGGCGTCGGCCAGCCGTACCAGACCTCTTTCCACCTCCGCGAGGGAGGAGCGCTCGGCGGAGGTCGCGCCCAGGCCCTCGCCGTAGTCCATGGCCTTGGTGGTCTCGCGCAGGCGCTGTTCCGGGATGAACCAGGACAGCAGGAACGCGACGAACAGGATGGGCGTGCCCACCAGGAAGACGGTGGCGATCGCGTCGGCGTAGACGTGGAGAAAGTCCTGAGCCAGGGGCTCCGGGAGCTTCTGGATGAGTGTGGGGTCCTTCTGGATGTTCGCGGGGTCTACGCCGGGCGGTACAGGGGTTCTGGCCACCAGTTCCGCCATGTCGGCGTTGAGCCTGCCGGTGAAGACCGCGCCCAGCGTGGCGACGCCGAAGGAACCGCCGATCGAGCGGAAGAACGTGGCGCCCGAGGTGGCCACGCCGAGGTCCTCGAAGTCGACGGCGTTCTGTACCACGATGACCAGGACCTGCATGGTCATGCCCAGGCCGACGCCCAGGACGAGCAGGTCGATGCTCATGACCAGAGTGCTGCTCGTCTCCGTCAGGCGGGAGAGCATGAACATGCCGATGGTGGCGATGAAGGTGCCCGCGATCGGGAAAAATCGGTACTTGCCGGTGCGGGAGATGATCTGGCCGCTGACGATGGACATGGTCAGCATGCCGGCCATCATCGGGAGCAGATGGACGCCGGACAACGTGGCGCTGACGCCATGGACCGTCTGCAGGTAGAGCGGCAGGTAGGTGAGGGCGCCGAACATGCCGAACCCCACCACGAAGCCCACGATCGACGTCATCGAGAACGCTCTGAGCTTGAACAGCTTGAGGGGCATGATGGGCTCGGCCGCCCGCCGTTCCGCGAAATATGCCGCTATGAGGAGCGCGACGGCGGCGAGGCCGAGTCCTACAATCTGCGGACTCGCCCACGCGTACGTGGTGCCCGCCCACGTGGCGATCAGGACCAGGCAGCTGGTGGCGCCGCCGATCGTCACCACGCCCGCGTAGTCGATCTTGTGTCTGGTCCTGCTCTCGTGGCCGGGCAGGACCGCGATGATCACGAACAGCGCCACCGCGCCGACCGGCAGGTTGATGTAGAAGACCCAGTGCCAGGACAGGTGGTCCACGAACAGGCCGCCGAGCAGGGGGCCGACGATGCTGGAGACGGCGAAGACCGCCCCGAAGAAGCCCTGGTACCTGCCGCGCTCGCGGGCCGGCACGACGTCGCCCACGATCGCCTGGGCCAGCACCATGAGCCCGCCGCCGCCGAGGCCCTGAATGGAGCGGAACAGGATGAGCTGGCCCATGTTCTGACTGAGCCCGCAGAGCGCCGATCCGATGAGGAAGATGACGATCGCCCCGATGAACAGCCCTCTGCGGCCGTACTGATCCCCGAGCTTGCCCCACAGCGGCGTGGAGACCGTGCTGGCCAGCAGGTACCCCGTGACCACCCACGACAGTTGCTCCAGCCCGCCGAGGTCGCTCACGATCGTCGGCAGCGCGGTGGACACGATCGTCTGGTCGAGCGCCGCCAGCAGCATGCCCAGCATGAGCGCGATGATGATGAGGCCCAGCCCCTTTTGCCGCATATCCCGATCGTACTGTGCGTAGTCTTTCGACTACTTTTCGGAGTCTCCTCTATCCACAGCCACCCCACTGTCCACAGAACGCCGCTCTGCCCCACCCACCCCCCAACCCCGCCCGCTAATCTCTGCGGCATGCGTGCAGACATCGGCGTCATCGGCGGTTCCGGCTTCTACTCCCTGCTCGACGACGCGGAGGAGATCACCCTCACCACCCCCTACGGGCCACCCAGCGACGTCGTCACCGTCGGCCGCATCGGCTCGCGATCGGTCGCGTTCATCCCCAGGCACGGGCGTGACCACCGCTTCCCGCCCCACCGCATCCCGTACCGCGCCAACCTCTGGGCGCTGCGCGCGCTGGGGGTGCGCCAGGTCCTCGCGCCGAGCGCCGTCGGCTCGCTGAAGGCCGAGCACGGCCCCGGCACGATCGTGGTCCCCGACCAGATCGTCGACCGGACCTCTGGCCGCGTGCAGACGTATTACGACATGGGCGGGGCCGTGCACGTCTCCTTCGCCGACCCCTACTGCCCGTCCGGCCGCGCGGTGGCGGTGTCCTCCGCCCGCGCCGGCGAGTGGAGCACCGTCGACGGCGGCACGCTCGTCGTCATCGAGGGCCCGCGTTTCTCCTCACGCGCCGAGTCGCAGTGGTTCGCCGCCAACGGCTGGACGATCGTCGGCATGACCGGCTTCCCCGAATCCATCCTGGCCAGAGAGCTCGCCCTCTGCTACACCTCGCTGTCGCTGGTCACCGACCTGGACGCCGGCGTGGAGACGGGCGAGGGCGTCACCCACGACGAGGTTCTGGCCTTCTTCGCGCAGAACGTCGCCCGCATGCGCACGCTGGTGGCCGACACGGTCAAGGCCCTGCCCGAGGAGCGCACCTGCCCCTGCGGCTCCACCCTCGACGGCATCAAGCTCCCCTTCGACCTGCCATGAAACGCCGCCTGATCGCGGCCGTCCTGGCCGCCACCGCGACCCTCGCCGCCCTGCTGGCCGTACTCCCCGAGCCCGGCACCCCCGTGGTCGTGGCCGCCCGCGACCTGACCCCCGGCACGCTGCGCCCAGGCGATCTGCGCCTCGCCCCGCTCAACGCACCCCCCGACGGCGCCCTGCGCGCGCCGCCCGCTGGTGGCGTGCTCGCCGCGCCGATGCGCCGCGGCGAGCCCCTCACGGACGTCCGCCTCCTCCATCCGGTACGGCTGGCGCCCGGCCTGGTGGCCGCACCCGTCCGCATCGCCGACCCGGACGCCGCCAAGCTCGTCAAACCCGGCTCGACGATCGGCGTACTGGCGGCATGGGAGAGCCAGTCCGCCCAGCTCGTGGCCGACGACGTCACGGTCCTTTCGACCCCCAGGACAGAAGACGACCAGGGCGCCCTCCTCGTACTGGCCACCACGACGACACAGGCCGCCCAGCTCGCCGCGGCCCAGTCGGGCGGGCGGCTCTCCGTTATCCTTAAGCCTCACCCTGTGTAATCATTAGACTACGATCTCTGCGCATGAGTGGATTCAAGAAGTTCCTCATGCAGGGGAACGTGATCGATCTGGCCGTCGCGGTCGTCATCGGCGCGGCCTTCACCGCCATCGTCAACTCGTTCGTGGCCGACCTGCTGACCCCGCTGATCTCCGCCTTCGGCGGCATGCCCGACTTCTCCTCGCTGAAGTTCACGATCGGGCAGTCCAGCTTCAACTACGGCAACTTCGTCAACGCGCTGATCTCGTTCCTGCTGGTCGCCGGGGTCGTCTACTTCCTGATCGTCCGGCCGTACACCTCGTACAAGGACCGCCTGGCCGCCGGCGAGGAGGCGACGCACCACGAGTGCCCGCAGTGCCTCACGGAGATCCCGAAGGCCGCCACGCGCTGCCCGGCCTGCACCTCGGAGCTCACCCCTGCCTAGGTGAGCGAGTCGATCTTGGGATCGTACTCCCAGTGCCAGGGCTCGAACGGACTGCTGTAAGCCCAGTCGGGGTGGAACCACCCGTATCGCTTGCCGTTCTTCTCCAGCCAGTTGAACTCGGCCGACCGGAAGCGCTCCACCCCTCCGCACAGGTCGACCGCCAGTCCGAACCCGTGATTACTCCGCCCCGGCACCGCCGCGAACCCCGGCCGCCGATAGTAGACGGACTGCTGCTCGGAGAGACTGCGATAGGCGTCGGTCACGCAGATCTGGCGCCCGAACTGCTTGCGATAGGCCTCGTTGAGGCTGACGAACGCGATGGCCGCGTCCGCCCGCAACATGTGCCCGCGCTGCTGCAGCGGGCAGAGCAACGTCCGCGGAATGAGCCCGTTCGGATAGGCGTCGGCCGCCGTGATCCGCAACGGATTACAGGCCAGGGCTGCCCGCCCCACCTTGTCAATCTTGATGCCCATCTTCACCAGCGCCGCGGTCAGCGACTTCACGATCTTGTCCGACCGCAGCCGCAGGGTGTCGATCTCCGCCGCCATCTGCGCCTCGGCCAGCAGGTTCCCGGCCCGCAGTTCCTGAGCCTCGGCCGCCAGCCGTTCCGTCTCCTTGTAGAGGCGGCTGGTCTGCTCAACAGCCAGTTGCCGGACGGCGACGATCTGACTGGCATCGCTCATGGCCCGGAGCGTCCCGACCCCGGCGTCCCCCGACAGGAACGGGATGATCCCATCGCCACCGATGGGCTGCTGATAGAACAGCTCGGCCAGCCGCGAGACCGGCTTACGAATCTCCGCCAGCCGGCTCTCGGCCTCATCAAGGGCGCGAAGCTTGGTCTTGAGCTCCTTCTCCTGGGCAGCGACCTTCGATCGCCGCTGCTCCAGCGCCTTGGTGGCGTCCTCAAGCTCCTTGGCCGACTTCTCGGCTTCCTTGCGAAGCTCCGTAAGACTGCCAGGATCCACTACAGCGGCGGCAGGGGGAACGTTGGTTGGAGCCTCGGCACGAACCGGGGGTGCGAACAGTGAAGCCATCGCCACGACGACCGCGATCAGACCCGCTGATCGAGGAGTTGGCACGCTCGACTCCTCCGTTTGCACACTCGTTACCTTGGTCAGGCACGCACGTTACTACAGCCCCCCGAGTGCCCGGACCCAACTCCGGAGAGCCGCTATATCCCGTTTAGGGTTTTTAACCCGCATCCCCACCCCGCCCCTCACAGTTCACTAGCCGTCCACCCAGCCCTCAACCCGCTTGACCCAACCACCGCCCCCATCTACCAAACCTGGAGCCCCCTGCCCACCCCCACACTCTCCACCCGGAGCCTTCACAGGCACACCGCCAGCCCGTTCGTTCGTCAGGCCGGAACCACACGGTCAGTCCGCCAGGCCGGAACCGCGCCATCAGTTGGTCAGGCGGGCAAGCGCGGCCAGCTCGTCGGGCAGAATCGCACCGTCGATCCGTCAGGCAGGAGCCCGCTCCCGCTCCCGGCACAACTCCCAGAGCCAGGTCTCCTCCCACTCCCCCGGACACCCACTCCCCTGCTCTCGCTCCCGCTCCCCCCGGACCGGCGCCGGCGCCTCCCGCCGCACCACCGATTCCCCGGCAGGAGGCACCGCAGGCACATCCACCACCCGCACCCTCACCTCCTCCTGCTTGCGAGGCGCAGGCAAACTCCCCTCGTAGACCAGATCCGCCCGAGCCGGCGCAGGCACATAGACCGGCTCAAACGCCAACCCCACCCCCGGCGGCACCCCGTCCACGGCGATACGCTCCCCGTCGTATCCGACGCCCTCCCCCACCATCAGCCCTCCAGCGAGAATCGCCGGCGCGAGCAACGCGGCCACCAGCACAGTTGGCCTCTGTTTACGTCCCCTGTTCGTCACCCGCCCGACGCTATCCATGCGCCATGATCGGCCAGGGGATCGCTGGCGATCCCTTTACCCCACCCCACCGGAGTACTGACTCCGCCCGCCCCGGCAACTCACCCTCGGCCGGGCGACCCACGCGCTCCCAGACTTCGCTAGGCTTGTCGCGTCCGCCTCCGTAGCTCAGGGGATAGAGCACCGCTCTCCTAAAGCGGGTGCCGCAGGTTCGAATCCTGCCGGGGGCACATCGCACATGGGCATCTCCATCGGGGGTGGTGCCTCTTTGTTGTTCCCTCCGTCCGCGAGAGCAACGCCTGCAGCGTGCTGTATCGCAGCCAAGGTGTCGCTGGTGATCGCTACCTTGCACGTCGCGGTGTTGGTCGGTTTGTCGTAGTAGATCTCCAGCCGGAACGCGTCGAACAGGCGTCGCATGATGGCCTCCGGCATCAAGGACAGGTCGATCGCTCCGACTGGGATCTCATCGAGCAACGCCGGTTCGCTTCGCGTCGGTCGGGTCAGTTCGAGGTCGTGGAGTTCTCGCTGCTTGGCTGCCCGCTCCTCAGCGAGTTCGGCGGCCCGGGTCTGAACGTCATGGACAAGGGTGCCGGTAGGGTCATCGGTCATTTCCAAGGTGCGGACGAGACGCGTCCGACGGGTGTCGATCTCGGCGACCGAGCGACTGAGCGCGTCGATCTTGGCCTGATGCTCAGCGGCGGCGGAGTCTTCGTGGTCGGTTCGGGCACGGTCGAGGTAGACCGCGCGGGCGGAACCGAAGATCCGTCTGGCGAAGAAGTCGCTGACGCCGTCCAGGAGCAGCTCTTCGCGAACATAGATCGTGGCAGGGTGCCCCTCCGGGCGATACCCCGGCGCGGGTGCGCAGGCGAAGTAGCTGTAGGGCGTTCGTGTCTTGCCGAACATGCGGCGCCTGCAGGCATTGCAGAAGACATGGGAGCGCAAGGGGTAGGACCGGCGGGCCAGCGGGTGAGCAGTATTGGGCCCCGCGGCGCTTCGAGAACGCTCCTTGGTGGCGGCGACCTTCTGCGCGGCCAGAAAGGTTTCCTTGGTGACGAGCGGCTCATGCGTCGGATGCGGAGACCACACCCACGCCTCGGGAGGGTTGCAGGATCCGCCCTTCTTGGTCGCCCGGCGATTCCACACCATGTAACCGGTGTACTTGGGGTTGATAAGGATCTCGCGGACGGAACTGACCGCCCAGTAGCCGCGAGCTCGGGCGGGGTCGACCGGGGTGGGCGGCGGGTAGCGGTCAAGATCCTGGTTGAGCCGCTCGGCGATCTGCTTGTAAGCGAGCCGCTCAACCACCCGCAAGTGGAAGATGTAGGTGACCACGGGACCACACACGGGGTCCGGGATGAGGCGGTGTTTGGTCCGACCCTCGGCGCGACGGGCCGGGACAGGGTGGGGGATCCTGTCGGCGGCGTAGCCGTAGCAGGGCTTGCCGACGTTGAAACCCTGTTCGGTGTGGGTCTCGAAACCGCCCCAGGACTTCTCCAGCAGTTCCAGGACGTACCACTCGGCAACGCCCTGCTTAACGCGGCGCGTGAGGATCTGCGATGCGCGCTTGCCGCCCAGGATGATGGGTTCGTCCGAGCACATCAGGTGGACGCCGAGTTGTTCGAGCTGGTTCTCGATCTGAGTGGTGATGTAGGTACGGCGGGCGATGCGTTCGATGGATTCACAGATCACCGCGTTGAACCGGCGGTCGGGCCGGGCGGCCTCGGCCAGCAGGTCCTGGATGCCGCCATCGCGCGGGACCGGGATGGAGAAGCGCTCATGTCCGCGACCTTGACCTCGGGCGCTGAGGTCCAAACGGCCGGACTCCACGTCGTAGAAGTGCGCGACGATGATCGCCTGCTCTGGTAGTGCAGAACGGCAGGCGCTCAGTTGGCGCGGGATGGACAGTGTGGGGTCCTGCTGGTCCTCGGTGGAGGTACGGCCGGCGAAGGCGACCAGCAGGGGGCCATCGAGTTGCCCGCTCAGGCGGGCAGCTCGCCCTCGGGATCCGGCTCTGAGGTCGTCGAGAGGGAAGGGTGCAGAACGTTGCGTGCCGCCAGGCATTCCAGAACCTCCATGATCACGATTGCCTGGTGGCGGTGAAGCCGGTCACCGGCTTCTCCCTCGACCAGGTCGAACTGGATGACGGTTCGCAGCAGAGACGTCGGCTTTCGGCGAGATGCGTTCTGGGAGGCCGAGGCCCTTTTCTCCGCCACGAGGTCCTGGTGGGCCGCGCGTTCACAGCGTTTGGCGCGGGATTCCCAGGCCGTCAGGGATAGGGATGATCGATCCCCACCTCCGGCCGGGATGTCAAGCCTCTCGTTGGCCGCGCTCATGCCGTATATGTCGTGCGTCGGAGCTGTGCGTTCAAGGCACTCCTGCGTGCTAGGAAATTGACCCTGTCACTTATCTAAATACCTGCCGAGAGGCCCAAGATCGGACAGCCACCGTCACGGAAATTGAAGAGGTTTTAGATTGCTAGGGGCATCCTGTATAGGAAGATACGACTGCCAGATATGGCAATGATTGATGCTTTCCTCGCAATCCGGCGGCGGGCACCGGAGCGGGAAGGAGGCTGAGCCTTGCAAGCCGTTAGGCACGCCAAGCTATCCATGATCATTTTGCCGTGGCTGATGGAGTCGGCCGTCTGGATCAAACGACGGTAGGCGTGGGCCTGGCTGGCCTGTTGGGGTTGAGGTCTTGGCCGAGGTGATGGCGGCGCGCATGCGTTTCGGGCATTGCCTCGATGTCGCCCGTGCCAGGTTAGCCGTCGGGCATGTTCAGATGGGCTTCCAGATGTGGGGTTCGTTGTCTATGAGTGAGTGCAGGCGGCGGTGTAGTTCTGCGCGGATGGCGGGGTGGTCGGCGGCGCGGATGTAGGCGGCGAGGGAGCGTAGTTCCCTGGCCGCGAGCAGGAGGCGGGCGGCGGGGGTGCTTTCGATGTCGGGGTCGAGGCCGTAGGTGCGGCAGAAGCGGTGCCAGCGGTGGCGGGGGCGGCCGAAGCGGTGGTGCCCGATGAGGGTGGGGATGGCGTCTTGAAGGTAGGGGCCGTAGCTGATGGAGTCCCAGTCGCCGAGTTGCCAGCGGCCGGGACTGCCGAAGAGGTTTCCGGTGTGAAGGTCGCCGTGGAGCAGGCCGTGGTCCAGCCCGATGATCAGTGGGGGTAGGGCGCCCTCGATGAGGGCGCATCGGTTCAGCAGCCAGGTCCGTTGCTCTGGGTCAACCGGTGAGCAGGACGGGTCAAGGCTGAGAAGGTCAGCCTGCAGACTCCCCAGCGGATGAACAGGCGCAAGCGGGACCGGCGGCCGGGGCATCCGATGAAGGTCACGCATGATCGCGCCGAGATCTTCGGGTGTGGGTGCGGCTTGAGTGGGTTGGGTGACGTAGTGCCAGGCGGTGGCAAGCCAGCCGTCGATGCTGACCGGTTGGTCCACCTCTAGCGGAGTGATGGTGGGAAAGCCTTGCTGGGCGAGCCAGCGGGTGACGGTGATGGCGATGTGCAGCCGGGCGGTGACCGTGGTGTTGCCGGGCGCGTGCCGTAGCCGTAGCACCGCGTTGGGTCCGGGCAGGTGGAAGACGGCGTTGGCACGCAGATGCAGCAGCCGCATGCCGGTGCTGTCCAGGCCCAGCAGCCGGCATGCCGCCTCGGCGGGTGGCGTCTTGGCCGGGGTCATGTCTGTTCGTGGTCGGCTAGCTGGCCAGGCTGTCGTGCAGCATCTCGTTGAAGTCCCGGACGGCTGCCTGGTGGGCGTGCGGGGTGAGCCGGTCGGCGAAGTCGCGGATGTGGGCGACGGCGCGGGCGGAGGTGAGTTCTTTGGCCGCGGGGATGGCTGGGGTGGCTAGGTCGAGTGCGTGGTCGAGGTCGCCGAGATCTAGGTAGGCCTGGGCGGCGTGCACGCGGTTGAACTGGGTGGAACGTGCGTAGCTGGTGCCGAATCCGGCCAATGCCTGTTCGGCGAGGTCGGCAGCTTTGCGGTGTTCGCCTACCCGTTGCCAGCAGTAGCCTGCCTCGGCGGCCAGCTCGGCCTGGCCGAAGGCGGCGCTCCAGAACGGGTCACGGTCGCTCGGACCTTGGGAGAAGTGGCGTTCGGCCCTGCTGAGGAGAAGACCGACTTGGCGGCGGGCGTGGGCACCACGTTGGTCTGCGGTCTGTGCGGTGACGGCTTCGGCTCGGGCCTGGCGGAGCATCAGCAGTGCCGTCACTTTGGGTGGTGCGTCTGCCTGGCGGCCCGCCTCCCCAGCGGCGGAGGCGAGGCGTAGCGCCCACCGGCCGTGGCCGAGGTCGCATGCCTGCTGGGCCAAAGCCGCGAGTACATAGGCGGCGATGAGCTGATCATCGGCGGTCTTGGCGAGGTTGAGGGCTTGGCCGTAGTGGCGTTGAGCTTGACCGTGATGGCCGAGGTCGTAGGCCATCCATCCGGCTAGCTGCGTCATGCTGGAGGCGGCTGACAACAGCTCGGCCCTGGTGTCGTTGCTGTAGGTGCCGGCCAGCATGGCGCTGAGCTGGGAGTCGAGAAAGTCGGTGACGGCCGGGCGGACCAGCCCGGCCCCGAACTGGTGATCCATCTGCGAGAACGCCTGGCGTGCCTCCCGGACGCGCGCCACATCCGCCGCCCCCACCTGCCTGATCGTCTGCTCAGTCGGCACACCACCGGAACCCGTGGTGGCGGGTGCGTCATAGGCCCATGACAGGAGCCAGTCGCTCAGCAGCGACGGCATGAACGGCAGTGCGGCCAGCAGGTGCCTGCGTGATGGGTCCATTTCCAACCTCCACAACTGCCTGGCCGTCTCCATGTCGCACACGTACGGCATCGACTCAGCAGGGCCCGCCTCCTCGGCGGCTATGTCAACCTGCGGGTCACAACCTGAGAGCGGCTTGGCACATGCTGTGAGCTGCAGCCACCTCTCGACAACGCCGGGCTCTGCGTCCCACCGCTCCATCAGCCGCTTGCGGTAGACCGGCCGGACGCTCTGGGTGCCGCGTTCCCACCGCGCCCACGTGCAGAGGGAGACGCCGATCTGCTCGGCGGCTTGTTCCTGAGTTAGACCACGCTGCAGCCGCGCCCGGATCAGGCCGGGCCGGGACGGCTTGACCGGTACGGCCTGCTGGGACGGGTTTCGCTGTTCTGGTTGGTGGGTCACCCACGCCACGCTCCCTCAGCGCTTAGGGGACCACACAGCATGCGCCGACTCCAACCCTCGCCTCCAGCCGAACCGTGAAACGCCCTGTAAACGCTCTACCCGCTCATCGGATGTCGCCCCAGGCGTGACCAACGCCTTGTAGCCGCTCTTCCACAGGACGTCCCGCGCCGGGTTCCATGGGTGACCGTCACCCCGTGTGACCAAGCGTGACGGGGACCGCGTCGCCCTTGCGGGTCTGGGAGCTAGCCGAGCCTCAGATGTCCGTGGCGGCAAACCGGTACGGCTCGGCCAGCTCGGGGTGCTGACCGAGCGCATGAGGAGGACACAGCTGATGATCGAGAGGTAGCGAGGCGATGATGGTGATCTACTCCTTTCCACCCACACAACAACTTCAGCCGGTCGGCATCCTGCACCTGGCGCGCAGCGACCGGGCCCCGTATCTGGCCCGGGAGGCTGTCAGCGCGTGGCTGGGGCCCGGCCATCCAGCTCAGGAGATCGCGGTGCTGGCGGCCTCGGAGCTGGTCACCAACTCCGTGCGGTACGCCGGCACTGGCGGCAGCAGCGGGAACGGCGAGGGTGACGGTGACGACGGCCAGGGCTCGATCACGCTCAAGCTGTGTCAGGGTCCCGACTACCTTCGACTGGGCGTCACCGACCCAGGCTTGTCCTGCTCCAAGCCGTCCGCCATCCCGCTGCAGGCGCCGAGCCTGAACGCCGAGCGCGGTCGGGGCCTGGCGATCGTGCAGGCGCTGTCGCGCAACCGGTGGGGCAGCTTCCGGCTGCCGTCCACCGGTGGGCGCGTGGTGTGGTGCCATCTCGACCTCGACCCGACCCCGGCCCAGATCGAGGAGCTGTTTCTCGCCCCGGTGTAGCCGGCCAGACCTCACATCACCTTCAGACTCGTGCTGGCCGATCGAGAAAGGACGGAGAACCGTCGTGCGCCGTCATCATCCGTTCATGCTCGCCCCGGTGTTCATCAGGGCCGGGTTCGTCGGCTGGATCACCGCCGCTCCCGGCAGCATCCCGATGCCGGTGAAGGTGGCGGTGCTCATCGGCGGGCCGAGCCTGTTCGCGGGGGTCGTGCTCGGGCGCCGATGGCGGCTGCGCCGTACGGCGCTCAACGGCCGTTCGCTCTTCGGCCCCTGACCCAGCCCTTCTTCCGTTCCACATCTTCCCCTCTTTCGTTTCGTGAACTGGAGTTCGTCGTGTCCCGTCGTCATCTGATCAACGGGCTGCTGCTGGCCTTCACCGCCACTTTCGCGGTCTTCTCCGTGGTGGCTCCGGCCGGGGTGGTCCGGCCGGTGGCTCTGGCGGTGCTCGGACTGATCGTGGGCTGGGTTGTCGCGGTGGTGGTGTGGGCTGGCCATGTCGTGTGGCGGCGTCGCAAGCAGAACCAGCCATCCGCCTAAAGATCGCCACCCCGGCCTACCGCCGCCGAACGCGCTGCAGACCCCGTCCCATCCCCTTCTCCTGACCGTCCTCGGAGTCGACCATGTCCGATCCCGTTCCTTCGGCGATAGCCGAGCAGGCCGCCCTCTACCTGACCGACCTTCAGCGGGTGTTGCAGGCGCGGGGATACTTGCGCGGGTGCTGACCGATGCGGGGCGGCTGCCGCGCCTGCGGGTGATCAACCCGGAGGCCACCACGCTGGTCGAGGTCGTCTCGGCTTCGCCGCGGGAGGGTGAGTGGTTGTTCTGGTGGTCCTGGGCAACGCCGATCGTCGAGGTGGCCTACCCCGACCGGGCGGCCGAACGTGTCGGCCGGGTGCTGGCCGTAGCGGCCCCGCACACCGCCTGACCGGCACGCGACCACGCCGACCGGGGGCGGATGCTGTCCGCCCGTTCGCGACCCATGTCGTGGCCTGTAGGGCCGTCAGCGGCCGGGAATCCGCGACCGTAAGCCCTGTCACTACGGTGACCCGTCCGTGTGGGCGGGGCCGTGGGTGGCAGCGCCCTCACCCCTTCCGGATCGGGGATGTGTCTGGCGGTGGCATCCCGGCCGGGGGTGGGGCGGGTGAGGGCAACCCTGTAAGTGCTTCTCGGATGGGTGCCGGGTGACTGTGACCGGTGTGTCCTGTTCGAGTCCGAGGTGGCCGCGTGATGTGCAGCGCGTGGTCACCTGCGGTGGCTGGCTACCTTCGGGCGGCGGTCGGCCACCGCTGGTGCGGCGATTGGCGTGGGTCCCCCCGGCTCGCGTCGATCGCCGCCTGAGGGGCGGTCCCTCACCTGCTGAGGGAACCATCGCGCAGTCCGAGGCCGCGATGGGAGGGACCGCCCCCTTCTCCATAAGGGGACGCGCGAGATTTTGAAGGCTTCTCGGGGGGCGATGCGGCCGGGCGGACGCGCAGGCCCGCCCGGCCGCACTCCCGAGAGTGGGTGACCGCGAGCGCCTCAGGCAACCGCGGGCGCGGTCACCCTGGGGTGGCTGACCGGATAGCCGAGGAGGTCCAGTCAGCCACCCTCCGGGAACGACTGGGCGGTTCCCCTTCCGCCCGGTCAGCTGGTGGGCGGCCCTCTTTGCGCTGGTGCGAAGCGCGGCACCATTTGGGCTGCGAGACGCGAAAGGGGGTCGCCCATCTTGAGAACTCATGAACGTCCGGTAGCGGCACGCTCCCCACCATCGCGGGTGCCGCTACCGGACCCCAGCCTCTTGGCGGGCGGTTGCGCGCAGGCAGCCGTGCTCGCCAAGGGAGGGGAGGTGGCTGCTCGAGTTTGGCCCGGTGGAGTACAGTCACCTGGCTGATCGCCCTGGAAGCCCAGTCGGCCAACGCTGACGGGTCTGGTGCAGCCGCTGACTCACCAGACCGTCCGGAGCGGCTCCAGCAGCGTGACACGTGTGGGGGATCCGGGGCCCACACGAATGCTGGAGTCGCCCACCCCCAGGTCACTCCGTCTGAACGTCCGGCAGCGGTAGCACTACCTTCCTCGTGCTCTGCTGCCGGACCCTGCGGGGCCTTCGGGACGTAGCGCAAGGCGGGGAAGTCATCCTCCCCCTATGGGCCGCTCATCCCGTCCCGAAGCCCTCTCCGTTCCCGCTGCGGGGGAAGGAGAGGGGGCAAGGGGGAGGTAGGTCAGCGTGCGGCTGGCCTACCTCCCCCTTCTGCTGCCTGATCGCGGCTCTTTAGCTGGTGGGCAGGTGGATCACCGTCCCACCGGTCTCGCCGGATGCCGTACCGTTCGCTCCCGCTCGTGTGGCCCGGCGAGTGGGTGGTAGTGGCCGGGGTCTGGGTGCGGGGGTTCCGGTCAGGAACGCGGCGGTGGCCTCGGCTGCTGCGGCGGCGGCTTCGGGGTAGACGCTGGTGTAGGTGTCGCGGGTGAAGGAGGCGGTTTTGTGACCGAGGGCCTCTTGGACGAGTTTGATGTCCGCCCCGACCGCCAGCACGGCGGTGGCTGCCAGGTGGCGCAGGTCGTGCAGCCGAATGGGCGGCAGCCCGGCCTGGTAGCAGATTGCGTAGAAGCGGTCGGTGACGTGCTGCGGGTGCAGGGGCCCGGCAACTGCTGGCGGGGAGGAGAAGGAAGGGAAGACGGAGAGGCATAAGAGCGGAGAGGCAATGGACGCAGGTATCCGCACGAACACGCGCGCACACATATTCAAAGGGAGTCGCCTATAGGCGATTCGGGGCGGCCAGCGCAACAGACGAAACCCGCGTGACCTGCGCAGATGACACGACAGAGGGTGTCGCGATCTCAGCGGCAACACCGAACGCGACAACAAAACGCGACACCGGTCGCAACACCGATCAACACCCCACCTGCGCAACCCGCAACACCCAATGGGCGACCCGAGGTTTCGTCGTTGGTCCGACAGCCTCCGAGGTCTGGCAGGCGGTGGTCACACAAGCCAAGAGCCCAAGCAGAGGTCCGATCCATCGCGCACATCCGCTTCTCCACACCCCGACCTCCTGCGATCACCGAAGAGCACCAGGCGCTGACTCTTCGTAATTCAGGTATCACGTGACCCCCTACGTCGAGCAATAGGCGTAACCGCCCCCAGCCGACGTACGTGCCCTCCGCCGCCATCGCCGTGAAGCATGTTCGTGAACTCAGGACACAGACTATATTTCCGTTGTCGACATAGACGTCGTTTGTGGATAGCCTTGCTGAGCGGCACTGCAGGCGATGAGTGACCACTAGTAGCTGCATGTAATCAACGCCGGTAAACATGAATGGTGAGCTGACTCTGCTGAGCAGGTGCGAGGGGAGGGGAGCGATGAAGCCGCTAGAACAGTCTGACCCAACCCGAATCGGAGACATACTTCTCAAGGGCCGCCTTGGTAGTGGCGGCATGGGCCGTGTTTTCTACGGCGTAGCCCAGGACTCTGAGCCCGTGGCGGTCAAGCTCATCCGTGAGGAGCTGATCAACCGAACCGAGATCCGCGCTCGATTCGCTCGTGAGATCGATGCCCTACGGACAGTGCAGAGCCTCGCAGTAGCCGGCTTGGTCGACGCCTCAGAAGAAGATGACGACACGCCATGGGTGGCCGTTGAGTACGTCCGGGGCATGAGCCTGGGCGAGTTCGTCAAGTCGCACGGTCCTCTACCCATCGCTCAAGCAGCGTTCCTCGGAGTCCTGCTCACCGACGCCCTTGCGGCCATCCACCTCGCCGGCCTTCTCCATCGGGACCTCAAGCCAGCCAACATCCTCCTTGGTCGTGATGGTCCCAAGGTGATAGATCTCGGGCTCGTTGCCTTCGCCGATGGCCCAACTGACCTAACCACGACCGAATCGATGCTCGGCACCCCGGTATGCATGGCTCCCGAGCAGGCCAGCAGCCCGAAACAGATCTCGGCCGCAGCCGATGTGTACGCGCTCGCCGCTACCTTGCTCTTCGCGACCACTGGGCACTACCCCTACGACGGGCCCACCTTGCCCAAGATGTTCATGAACATCATGGACGCGAACATCCGTCCCGATCTCGCAGGCCTTCCGGATGAGCTTCAGCCGGTCATAACCGCAATGCTTGCCCACGACCCAGCGGCCCGTCCCACGGTCAGCCAGGCGCGGAGATGGCTCGCAGACCTTGCGACAGCCGATGGGATCACTCTGCCGCTCGCGCTTCGCCGGTTCGCCGTCGCGACCTTTGTCGAGCAGCCCACAGATCCACCGGAGATCGACCTGCCGCTGCCTTCTCGGCCAGCACGCGGACAGGCTCGTGTTCGTGATTCCGTTGTGGCCCAGCTCGCAGAGGAATTCCGGGTTGCCTACGCAGCAGATGCCCGTTTCTAGAGGAGAGATGTGATTGAGACCCCGTTTCCACCCGGCGCCCGGATCGAGGTTCGTGACGCCGAATGGATCGTCCGCACATGCACTCCAACTGAGCACGACGGGTACCGCATCACCGCTGTCGGCGCGTCAGAGTTCGTCCGCGATGAGGACGCGGTCTTCTTCACCGGTCTGGAGAAGCCGAAGATCCTCCGCCCAGAAGACACGATCCTCGAACTCGACGAAACACCCCGGTTCGCACAGAGCCGCCTCTTCCTGGAGGCCGTGCTCCGACGTACGCCACTGCCGCAAACCGAAAAGGGGCTGGCGCTAGCCGATCGCTTCCTCCTCGATTCACTGCCGTACCAGCTTCGCCCCGCCGAGCTCGCGCTCAAGGGCTTGCGCCCGCGCATCCTCATCGCCGACGTGGTGGGTTTGGGCAAGACCCTTGAGATCGGTCTGATCCTGGCCGAGCTGATCCGGCGCGGCCGGGGCGAGCGCATCCTCGTCGTGACCCCACAACAGGTGCTGGAGCAGTTCCAGCACGAGCTGTGGACACGCTTCTCCATCCCGCTGATCCGCTTGGACTCGGTCGGTGTGGAGCGCATCCAGCGGGAGATCCCTGCCGGGCGCAACCCGTTCACCTACTACAAGCGCATCATCATCTCCGTCGACACGCTCAAGAACGCCGGAAAGTACGGCCAGCACCTGGAGAAGCTCCACTGGGACGCGGTGGTCATCGACGAATCGCACAACCTCATGGGCGAGGCCACCGCCCGCAACAAACTCGCCAGGCTCCTTGCCCGGCAAACTGACGCGCTCCTGCTCGCCAGCGCGACTCCGCACAACGGCGACAGCGAGTCGTTCGCTGAGCTGATCCGCATGCTCGACCCTGCGGCGATCGCCGACGACAGCCGCTACCAAGCCAAGGACATCGACCACCTGTACATCCGGCGCACCAAGGTCAGCCCTGAGGTCCGTGATGGCATGGGCAGCAAGTGGCCCGACCGTGGCCCGACCGTCCCGGTGAGATGCACGGCTAGCCCAGCGGAAGAGAAAGTCTTCGAGGAACTCACCCAGGTCTGGCTCGCCGGAGAGCAGCGCGCGGGCGCACCCGTCGTTACGTCCGCGAACCGGCTCTTCCCCTACACCCTGCTCAAAGCGTTCCTCTCCAGCCCGAGAGCCCTGAAGAAGACGGTCACCAACCGCTTGGCGAACGCCAAGGAGCCGCGCGAGATCGACGCGCTCAAAACCCTGGGGCAGTTGGCGGATCGGATCGAGGAACCGGCCAAGCTCACCACACTCCTCAAAGAGCTCAACGCGATCGACCTGAAGAAGAACCGAGTCGTGGTCTTCTCTGAGAGTGTTGAGACGGTCAGGTGGCTGGCCCAGATTCTGCCAGAGCGTTTGGGGCTCAAGCCGGACGCCGTGAACATGATGCTCGGCAACGGAATGTCCGATCAGCAGCAGCAGGACATCATCGAGGCCTTCGGGCTCGCCGAAAGCCCGGTCCGTCTGCTGGTGACCACGGACGTCACCAGCGAGGGCGTCAACCTCCACCGGCAATGCCATCACCTCATCCACTACGACGTGCCATGGAGCTTGATCCGGATCGAGCAGCGAAACGGCCGCATCGACCGCTACGGCCAAGAGCACCAGCCGCAGTTCAAGGCGCTCGTTCTCACTTCCGAGGTGGAAGGGGCCAAGGACGATCGAACGGTCGCGGAGAAGCTGTTGGCGAAAGAGGAGACTGCCCATCGCGCCTTGGGCACGGCCGAGGCGGTTATGGGCCAGTACCGCGCCGAACGTGAAGAGCGCCGCCTGATCCAGGATCTGCTGGACGAAAAGCCAATTGAGGAGTCCATCAACAGCCTGATAGAGGACAACCTCGCCGCCCTGCTCGGCCAGGTCGAGACAGACTCGTTCCGGCCTGATGTGCCGAGGGCCAGAGTCTCCGGCCTCTTCGATACCTCGGAAAGCTTCGTCAAGGAGGCGATCGGAGCGCTTGGTCTGCTGCCGGACCTGGAAGACGACGGCGTCATGCTGGCCTTCACCCCGCCGGGTGATCTGGTCCACCGGCTTTCCGCGTTGCCCAGCGACTACCTGCGCACCCACGACGTTCGGAAGCGGATGAAGGTCACCTTCAACCGTGCGGAGGCGCAGGAGAAGCTCGCCGCGGCCCGCCGTACCAAGACCATGTGGCCGGAGATCGCCTACCTCTCCGATCTGCATCCGCTAGTCGAATGGCTCACCGACAAGGTTCTGGTACAGCTTGGCCGGCAGAAGGCTCCGGCCATCACCGCCCAGGTGGACGAGGCGACCTTTCTCCTCCAGGGCATCTACTCAAACGCACTCGGCCAGCCGACCGTCGTGGAGTGGATGGCCGTGACCTCGGCAGGTGTCCTCACCGACACAATGACCGATGTGCTCGCCAAGGCCGGCGTCGGCCCTCAGATGATCAACTCTGGTAAGCGGCTTAACTTGGTGCCGCTCCAGGAACAGCTGCCTGCAGCCGTCTCTAGCGCCCGCGCACATTTGGAAGCCCGGCGCGCCCTCTACGAGGCCGAAGTCGTCGCCCCACTCGACGACTACCGCACCCAGCTGGACACTTGGGAGCAACTCACTCTTGACGGCGTGCACATCTCGCAGCGCACCCGTAAGGAGCAGCGCGTTCGCGACACCGTCGCCCGCCAGCGCCGCCTGCTCGACTCCATGAAGATCACCGGTGAGCCGCTGCTGCGGGTCCTCGCCATTCTCGTTCCGGCCCAGGATGCGTGATGAGACTCGACTCGCTGGTCAACCGCGGTGACTACTTCTCGGCTCACTACCTGGCCGAGGTGCTGCCCAAGGACTTGAAGAAGAAAGACGGCCTGCTCGACCGCTGGAAGGAGCAGGAGAAGGACGGGCGGGTCACGCCGCGCAAGGGCTTGCGCGCACTGGGCAAGCCGTACTTCGCCGAGCGGCCGTTCTTCGCCGACATGGACGTACGGCTCCGCGAGGGCGACCTCGACGATCTGCCGGAATGGAAGAAAGAGCTCGGCGAACTGCACATCGATGTACTCAAGGGCTTCGCCTACCAGGCCGAGCCGAGAGAGATCACGATCGAGCGGGCAGGTGGCGACTATCCGGTCCAGGTCGCCTACGCCGACGACCATCTGATCGCAGTCGAATGTGGCTGGGCGGCCGAGGTGGATGCCGGCCTCGAGGCCCGGCTTCTCTACCCAGTCCAGTTGGATAGTCGTGAACGTATCGAAGAGGGCACCAAGCTCGCCTCCTGGCTGTTTGCGGCAGAGAATCCCCGGCGCTATGTGCTGCTGCTCGCCGGTGGCGTCGTGGTGCTCACCGACCGCGCCACCTGGGGCGAAGGCCGCTACCTCGCGGTCAGCCTGGACGTGGCGCTGGGCCGTAACGACCCAGCCGAATTGGATGTCATCGCCGCGCTGTTCGGCGCTGACTCTCTCCTGCCTCGGGCTGAGGGCGGCAGCGAGCCACTCGCCGACCTGCTCGCCAACTCTCGCAATCATGCCGTCGGCGTATCCAAGGAATTGCGCGAGGGCTTGAAGGACTCCGTCGAACTGATCGCCAACGAGGTGTTGCGACGGATCCACGAGCAGGGAGCACGTCCCCAGGACATCATGGAGCCGCGTGCTCTTGCCAAGGAGCTGGGCCGGGAAGCGCTCCGCTACCTGTACCGCATCCTCTTCCTGCTCTACGCCGAGGCCCGGCCGGAGCTGGGCATCCTGCCTACCGATGACGAGGATTACGTCCGCGGTTACAGCCTTGCCCGTCTCGGCGACCTCGTGGTGCGCGACCTCGTCGGAGAGGAGGCCCGGAACGGCTTTCACCTGTATGAGTCGCTGGACCTGCTTTTCCGTATGGTCAACACCGGGCACCGGCCCCGGACTGGCGAGGAGGGCTCGGAGGCTTCCGATGGGGAAGGACTGCGATTCGAGCCGCTCCGCTCTGAGTTGTTCCACCCTGAAGCTATCGGGCTGATCCGTCGTGACCTGCCCGTCGACGACGATCCTCTTGACGAAGAGGAGTTCCGTACGATCGACACCCGGCTGCGTAACGGAACCCTCTACAAGGTGCTGCGCAAGCTGATGCTCACCCGAGGCAGACGCAAGGAGCGGGGCGGCTTCATCTCCTATGCCCAGCTCGGCATCAACCAGCTCGGCGCGGTGTATGAGGGCTTGATGTCCTACACCGGGTTCATCGCCACCGAGGAGCTATATGAGGTTGCCAAAGGCGGTGACCCGTCAGATGGCTCCTGGATGATCCCGGCGTCGAAGGTGGATGAGTACCCGGCTGAGGTTTTCGTCCACCGCATCGACGAGGAAACCGGTGCGCGCCTCGATGAGTACGTCCGCTATCCGGCCGGGTGGTTCGTCTATCGGCTGGCTGGGCGTGACCGGCAAACCAGCGCCTCCTACTACACACCCGAGTCGCTGACCAAGGTCACAGTCCAGCTCGCCCTCCAGCACCGGGTCACCGAGGAGACCACCGCCCAGGAGATCCTCTCCTGGAAGATCTGCGAGCCAGCGCTCGGCTCCGGCGCCTTCCTCAATGAAGCCATCAACCAGGTGGCCGACCTCTACCTCAAGCGTCGCCAGGCCGAGCTCGGGGTCCAGATCGATCCGGAGGCATACGAGGAGGAGCTGCAGAAGGCCAAGGCCTACATCGCGCTTCACAACTCCTACGGGGTAGACCTCAACGAGACAGCGATCGAGCTGGCCGAGGTCTCGCTCTGGCTCAATGTCATGCATCCCGGGTTGCAGGCACCCTGGTTTGGACTCCACCTGCGTCGTGGCAACTCGCTTATCGGTGCGAGCCGTCGGGTGTATGGTGCGCACCAGCTCACCAAGGGCGAGTGGCTGAAAACCGCTCCGGACGAGCTGCCGTTCTCGACCGGGTCACTTCCTGCTGGCAAGGTCCACCACTTCCTGCTGCCCGCCGAGGGCTGGGGCGCGATTGCCGACGCCAAGGAGGCCAAGGCGCTCGCGCCGGAGCAGGCCAAGCAGCTCAAGGTCTGGCAGAAGAAGCTCCGCGCCAAGGTCTCCGATAAGAAGGCCGTTGGTCGGCGGCTCTCTCAGCTGAAGCGGCTGCAGGAGCTGTCGGCCCGGGCCGAATACCTCTGGAACCTGGTCGTGGAGCGGCTCACCATCTCCGAACGTGAGATCAGCCGCAAGATCGAGGTGTGGGGCGCGGACTGGATCGACCAACCCACCATCGCAGTCTCGAAGGACAAGGTCTATAAGGATCTGATCTCTCCGGGCACCCCATACTGGCGACTAAAGAAGCTGATGGACGCCTGGTGTGCGCTGTGGTTTTGGCCGCTCGATCAGGCTGGCCTCCTCGACGGTACCGCTCCGGCGTACGGCGGCGACGATTCAGAATTGGAGCCGGTGCGGCTCGCGCCCGGGATAGGCGAACTCGAGGTCACGGCGGATAGCGCCGAAGCTACTTCCGTGGCCGCAGCCGAGCCCACCGGCTTCGGGCAGGTGTACGTCACGGAGTCGCTCTTCGGAGTGGTGGACAAGCAGCTCGACCTCGTTGATTACGCCACTGAAGCCAAGGTTGTCGCTGGCAGCGGGCCGAAGAAGGCTCCGAAGCTCCGGCCCCAGATCGACCCGGTACGCAAGGTCATTCCCCTCGCCAACCTCGACGACTGGCTGGACTTCGCCGACGCTGTCCTTGGCCGGGCCGACATCCCGGAAGACTCTCTGGTAGCACACTTCGAGTCCCTGGCTGACCTGGAGACATACGAGGATCAGCTTCCCTCCTGGATGGGGATGGATTCGGAGTTCAAGCTTTCTGAACGCTTCCCCTGGCTGGACTTCGCCGAGGACATCGCCGAAGAGCAGGGCTTCTTCCACTGGAAGCTCCAGTTCGCCCAGATCTTCACCAAGGGCGGCTTTGACCTGCAAGTGGGCAACCCGCCGTGGGTGCGGCCTGACTGGCAGGAGGACGCGGTTCTTGCGGAGTTTGAGCCGTGGTTCAAACTGGCCGAAAAGCCGAGCGTAGTCGAGTGGAATGATCGCAAGTCAGCGCTCTTGGAGGACGGCTACGCTCTGCGGGATTTCACTGGAGAGTTGGCGGCGAATGTCGGTATCACGGAGTTTCTTGGCGGTGGAATCAGTTACCCGTTGATGGCTGGCACCAAGCCGGATCTCTACCGTGCCTTCATGTGCCGGGCATGGGCGAACCTGGGACTTGCGGGAACCGCTGGCCTCATCCACCCCGACACGCACTTTGGCGGGGTCAAGGAGGGCAACCTTCGCGCTGCAGCATATCGGCATCTCCGTTTCCACGCTCACTACTCCAACCGCTACGAGCTCTTCGAGATCGAGGGCACCCGCCAGTTCGGCGTCCACATCTACGGTGCCCCAGGCGGGATCGGCTTTACCAATATGAGCTGGCTCTTCGACCCGGCCACTCTGCTAGGGTCGCTTGACCACGATGGAAGCGGCGAACTCCCTGGCATCAAGCACAATGGAAAGTGGGAGCTGCGCCCACATCGAGCCCGCCTCGTGCATGTGGATGATGCGTTGCTGCAGCAGTGGCAAGCCCTGACCGGCTCGGGCAGTCTTCCGGTGGATCACACGCCGTTGCTTTACCCAGTGACGATCGCCGAGGCTGGTGCCATCGGAGCTTTTGTGGCCTATCCAACTCGCATAAGCAGCCGTTCCCCGCGCATCTCAATCGGGTATGACGAGGGTCAGGCGAAGAAGAACGGCCTGATCAGATGGCGGACAGGGCAACCGAACTCGCTAGACGACGTGATTCTGCAAGGACCGCACCTCGCACAAGCGTCGCTGTTCAACAAGCAGCCAAATGTTCCCTGTAAGACCAACCGAGACTGGTCTCTGTGGAACCTGCGCTCACTGCCCGAGGATGCCGTGCCGGTCACCAACTACGAGCGGGCCACCAACGAAGACGACTACTTCGCCGCTCAGGACCTTTGGGGAACGACTGACGGCGGAGCCCTCCGCTACACCCGATTTTACCGGTTGACATGGCGTGACATGATTCCGTTCGATACCGAACGATCGCTTTTTGCCGCGCTGATTCCGCCTGGCCCCGCGCACGTGAATGCAGTTCGATCTATGGCGCTGGCCGATAATACGAGCACAGTGCTGGCTGCCGGATTCTGGGCGGCTTTGCCTCTAGATTATCTTCTTCGTATCACAGGACGGGCTCATCTCAGCGTTGCTGAGGCGAATTGGATGCCTACAGCAGACCCCGCCCACCCCCTAGCCTCGGCGCTAGTGCTACGGACGCTCCGGCTCAGCTGCCAGACCAACGCCTATGCGGATCTCTGGGCGGAGCTCTACGACCCGGCTTGGGTGCAGGAAACCTGGGCTGTGGAGAGGCCGGGGCTGCAGCCGCTCGCGGAGGGGGTCACGCCGGAGTGGCATTACGGCACGCCACTCCGAACGGAGCGGGAACGCCGGGCCGCGCTCGTGGAGCTGGATGCGATGGTGGCGCTCTGGCTGGGCATGACCGCCGACCAGTTGGTCGCGATCTACCGCTCCCGATACCCGGTCCTGTCCGACTATGAGGCGCAGATCTGGTTCGACGTGAACGGCCGCAAGATCGCGGGCAATCACAACACCTATGGCTACGGCCAGACCAAGGCCGACTTCGAGGCACTCATGGACCATCTCGATCCCGACATCAACGGCCCGGTCCCCGACGGCTACACGGCTCCCTTCTACAAGGCAGACCGGGAGGCCGAATACATCCAGGCTCACGCCCACTTCGCCGAGCGACTCGCTGCCTCCGGTTGGATCGGGCCAGCTGATGGGAGGGCCGAGTGAAGCCGACCCTGGCCGCGGAGGAGCTTCGGCGGAGTCTGACGCAGTACCTCACCACAACCTTCGCTTTGGCGGAGCCGCCGGTCAGAGAAGCGCTGGAGCGTTTTCTTAATCATGGCGAACAGGGCATCTTTCGCGGGCCGTACCTGCGAATCCGGACCCCCTTTCGCCCAGCGGAACCGGGCTGGCGAGACTGCCTGGAGTGGGCGCCGCCGACGCCGTGGACGCCCTACCGGCATCAGGCGAAGGCGTTTCGCAGGCTGAGCACTCTGCGAAAGGCGGCCGAGCCCACGCTGATCACGACAGGGACCGGCTCCGGCAAGACGGAGTCGTTCCTGGTCCCGGTGCTCGATCACTGCCGCAGGGAAAAGGGACGGGGCAAGCACGGGGTGAAGGCCGTGCTGCTCTACCCGATGAACGCCCTCGCCACCGACCAAGCGCAGCGCATCAACAGGTACCTGGAGAAAAGCACGGAACTGCGAGATGTGACGGCGGCGCTGTACATCGGCGACACTCCCGAGGTGGGGTACCCGCGGGTGCTGACACAGCGGGCGGATATCAGGCGGAACCCTCCAGACATTCTGATCACTAACTACAAGATGCTCGATCTCCTCCTCCAGCGCGCCGATGATCTACCCCTCTGGCGCGGAGCCGAGATCGCGTACGTGGTGGTGGACGAGTTCCACACTTACGACGGAGCCCAGGGCACCGACGTGGCCATGCTGCTCCGCCGAATGGCGGCGGCGACCGGTCACTCACGGCCGGACAGGCCGCTGGGGGACATTTGTCCGGTGGCGACCTCGGCGACTCTCGGTGAGGGAGGCGACGGCCAGGTCATCCGGGCGGCGGCCGAGCAGGTTTTCGGCACGGCGTTTCCCGACGATGCCGTCGTGGGCGAGGACCGGCTCAGCCCCGAGGAGTTCATCGACGAGATCGATGTGACGCTGCCGCTGCCCAGCCCGCAGGATCTGGTGGACGCGGGCGATCCGGTCCGCGACCGAGGCGCGGTGGAGCGGCTGAAGCTACTGGTCACCGGAGAGCAGGGGCAGTCCCCGCAACAACTGGGTGCGGTGCTCAGGAAGCACATCCTGACACAGGCCGTGCTAGATCTGCTCAGCCAGGGTCCTGCCACCCCGGAGGAGATGCTGGAGCTGCTGCCGCGGCGCGGCGCTTACACCTGGGGCGCCGCCATCCGGCAAAACCCGGAGCTGGCGGCGCGGGCACTGGCCCGATTCGTGGCGCTCTTGTCGGAGGCTCGTGACCCAGGTGATAAGGACCGACCCTTCCTACACGTCGAGACCCACGTCTGGGTGCGGGCCGTGTCCCGACTGCTGCGGCTGGTCCACCCCTCACCGGCGTTCGCTTGGGAGGGCGAGCAGCCGGTGCTGGATACCGACTCGACTTTCAGCCTGGCAGGTCGGTCGCTTCTGCCGTCGGTCTTCTGCCGGCATTGTGGGCGGTCAGGCTGGGCCGCGTTCTCTCCGGAGCGCGAGCCCTCCGAGCTGGTCACCAGTCCGGAGCGGATCTACCGGGCCGGAGTGGGTCCAGAGAAAAAGCGGGTCCGGCCGTTGCTCCTCGCGACCGCACGGGAAGTCGAGGACCGGGCACAGTACCTGGCGATCCTTGACGGGGACCGGGTCCGGCCCGTGGATCCGGCCCATGACCAGTACGGCGTGGGCGAGACGCTCTTCGTGCTTGTGAACCTTCGCACCGATCAGGAAGCTGACCGCGCGGCGAAGCAGGACCGGTGCCCCGCCTGTCATACCGACCAGGGCATCCGCTTCCTGGGCGCCGGCCTTGCCTCGCTCGCCTCGGTGGCGGTGACCCAGCTCTTCGCGGGTGGCCAGCTGGAGCCGAAGCAGCGCAAGACACTGCTCTTCAACGACTCGGTGCAGGACGCGGCGCACCGAGCCGGATTTGTATCGAACCGTTCCTACACGTTCTCGCTGCGCTGGCTGCTCGCCTCTCGGCTGGGCTTGGACGAGCCGACTAGTCTCAATGAACTCATCGCCGACGTGATCGCCGCTGCGAGCGAGGAGGACGTGCTGCCCGCCGTGGTGCCGCCGGACCTGCACGAGCTTGAGGAGATCGACGCCATCCTCGCCCGTGAGACTAGCGGTTCCGAACACGCGTGGAGGCTGATCGGGCAGCGGCTCGCCTTCGCCACCATCATGGAGGTCGGGCTCCGCTCGCGGCAGGGCCGTACCTTGGAACTCACCCACACGGCCGCGGTTGATGTTGCCTTGGACGACCCCGCGAGGTTGGCAGCGCTGGCCCGGGACCGGCACCAGGAGATGCACGGCCTCATTGAGCTGCAGTCCGAGGAGCGCTACATCGCCTACCTGCGCGGACTCCTCGAGCGCCTACGTATCCGCGGTGCGATCAAGCACGCGTGGCTGGATGCCTGGATGGGTAACGGTGGTACGAAGCGCTACATGGCCATCTGGGGAAAGCGCCCGGAGGGACTCCCCGCGTTCCCGCGTGGGATATCCGCGCCGACCTTCCTACTTGATCGGCACAAGCCGCGCTCGGAGTTCGACCGAATCGACGCCGATCAGGGCTGGTATCAGGACTGGACGGCCCGTTGCCTCGGCCTGCCGCGCGGCGCAGCAGGCCAGTATCTTGGCCGGTTGATGCCCCTTCTGGCTGCGGAAGGCGCGGTCTCGACGCGGACGGCAGATGACGGCTCCACTCGCCTATACGGCTTGCAGCCGGGCCATATCCAGGTACGGCTGCTGGATGCGCGGCAGGCGAATCAGGCTTCTCTGGGTTGCGATTCCTGCCCATGGGAGCAGACAGCTCATCCGTCCCTGCTGGACTCCTGGCGGGGTCAGCCCTGCCCGCGCTACCGGTGTAGTGGCCACCTGACCGAACCGGGAACGCAGGACTACCGTCGGGACTACTACCGGCAGCTCTACCTCAATACTGAAGGCGTGTTCCGGGTCACCACAGCCGAGCACACCGGGGCGCTGACCCGTAAGCAGCGGGAGGAGACAGAGCGGCGGTTCCGCGAAGGGAGCAGGTACAGCGACCCGAATGTGCTGGCCTGCACACCTACCCTGGAGCTCGGCATCGACATCGGCGAGCTTTCCGCCGTCATCCTCGCCTCGCTGCCACCTGGTCCCGCCAACTATATACAGCGAGTGGGCCGAGCGGGCCGGAGCACGGGCAACGCCTTCCTGGTGACCATGGTCGGCCGTTCACCCCGGGATCTGTACTTCCTCAACGAACCGCGCGACATGATCGCCGGTGAGATCATCCCGCCCGGGAGCTACCTGTCGGCGGTGGAGATCCTGCGACGGCAATATGTGGCGCACCTGGTCGATCTCGCCGCCCGCGGGCAGCTCGCCGGCGTTCTGCCCTTGCCCAGGGTGGCGTCAGTACTGTTCGGCGACACGGGCTGGCTCGCCGGGTTCGTAGCGGCGGCGCTCCGCGACAGTGGCCAGCTCGTTGACACCTTCCTGTCCTTGTTCGGCGATCGGGTTCTTCCATCGGCGGCGGAGGCACTGCGCGCGTTCGCGAGAGGAGGGCTCGCCACCACAGTCAAGGAGGCGGAACAGACCTGGGACGAGCGCCTGGCAGATCTGCGTGAGCGCCTCGCGGCGATCGACGAGGCGACCGAAGCGCTGGTCGAGTCTGATCCGCTCCAGCGCACCACGCGCCGTGCGCTGCTGGCCGAGCGGCGAGCTGTGGCCAAACGCATCAGCGAGATCGGCCGGCAGAACGCCCAGAACGCGCTGGTCGAACTTGGTCTGCTGCCGAACTACTCCTTGATCGACAGCACTACGACTCTGGAGGCAACGCTCACCTGGGAGGACGATTCCCCGGACGGGAACACTCGCTATCACAGCGAGGTCCGGGAATGCACACGTGCGGCCGGACTCGCGCTGAAGGAACTCGCGCCAGGTAATCACTTCTACATGCTCGGCTACGAGCATGAGATCACCGGGCTGGACGTGGGTAGTCCCACCCGGCCCGCGTGGCAGCAGTGGCGAGTCTGCCCAGGCTGTGGCTACGTGAGGACGCATCTGGCCGCCGAGGACACCACGGCCTGCCCGCGCTGTGGCAGCGAGGCCATCGGCGACCGGGAGTGCCTACACAATGTGCTACGGCCGACCCGGGTCACCGCCCACGACCGGCGCGACGACGCGAGGATCCGAGACGATCACGACGACCGGCAACGCCGCTACTACCAGGAAGCGGTGGCGGTGGACATCGACGCCGAGGACATTGCGCCCGGCTCGTGGCGGCACGGCGGGACCACCTTCGGCGTCGACTTCACCCGCAAGGCCGTGATCCGCCGGTTCAACCTCGGCATCATGCGGTACGACCGGCCCGCAACCGACAGCTTCGCTGGGGAGTACGTCCGGCTCAACCCCTTTTACGCCTGTCCCATCTGTGGCGGGACCACGTGGGAGGGCCCTCCGGCCGCCGCGGCGACACTCGGCCCGATTGCCAACTCCCTCGCCGACCCGGCCCGCAAGCACCACCGCCAGTGGTGCATCCACCGTCGCGCCGCCCACGACGTCGACCACGTCAAGCTCGTGCTCGCCCACGAACTCCACACCGAGGCGCTACGGATCCTGCTACCCGTGGCGACCCTGTTCGTCGAAGAGCGGATGGCCTCCTTCGAAGCCGCGCTCATGGCGGGTGTCGCTGCACGATACGGCGGCGATCCAGACCACCTGAAGATCGTCGTGGCCACGATGCCCGATCAGGAGACTCAGCGCCGACGCCGGTTCCTGGTTCTGCACGACGCGCTGCCCGGCGGCACCGGCTACCTCCACCGGCTGTCTGACCCGGACGAGTTTCGAGAGGTGCTCAGCGCTGCTCTGCAGATCGTGACGACATGCTCCTGTGCTGCGGACCCCGGCCGCGCTGCCTGCCACCGCTGTTTGCTCTCGCATGTTGCCGAGGGCAAGTACGCCAAGGTGAGCAGGGCCGAGGCGCTGAGCATGCTGAGCGACCTGCTCGCCGATTGGCGAACCACCAGTGTGGCAACCACTGACGCGATATCCCTCTGGGAGCAGGTGGAGAGCGAACTGGAAGCGCGATTCCTCGGCGGCCTGGAGGCCTGGGCCCAGCGGCCGGACACACCCGGTGCTCTAGCACGCTCTGGTGTCATCGCCGGGCGTCGGATTGCGGACCTGCGAATCGGTGCCCCTGATGGGTCGATCGTCCACTGGCAGATGATGTTGCAGAACACCATCCGCGGAACGAGACCTGACGTGGTGTTCCGGCGGCTCGACGACGCACACCTGGAGGTGGCCGTCTACCTGGACGGGTATGCCTACCACGCCTCCCGTGAGGTCAACAGGCTCGCGGATGACGCCACGAAGCGGGCGAGATTGCGAGCGCATGGCCGGATCGTATTCCAGCTCACCTGGAATGATCTCGAAGAGTGGGAGCGGCGTGGCTATGCGCCGGATGATTCAGCCGAGCCGTTGCGCGCGCCGTACCTCGGCAACGCCAGAGCGACCGCGCGTCAGGTCTACCGCCAGCTGAGTGGTGGGCGGGACCCTGACGAGTTGGTCCACACCGTCTGGACCAATCCGATCGATGCCCTCCTGGCGTTCCTACGGGAGCCAGATACAGACCTGTGGGCTCACCGCGCCGAGGGAGCTGTTGCTGGTCTGCTCCCGCTCGTGCGCGCCGCGGACCAAACCGTATGTGCACCGTCGCAGGTGGCCGATGGGGTGAAGGCATGCCTAGAAGGCGCATCTCTGCCACCGGCAACATCTGGCGAGAAGATCCGGATTATGCGAGTGGAGGATGGGTCTGACATTCCGCTCGTCGTCATCGTGGATCAGCGCGCAGGCTACGCGTGGTCGGCGCTGACACTGATCGATGACCGGGCGGAAACCATCGCCGCAGACGAGGACGGTCACAAGAAGCGCTGGGCAGCCTGGCTGTACTGGGGGAACCTCCTGCAGTTCCTCGATTTCGGACCTGGGGATAGCGGCCAGCTCACCGTCACGGCACTTGGCGCCTTCGATCCCTCACTGCTGTCCGCCTCGGGCGGCAGGGGTATCGCCAGTACCCTCAGCCTCACGCCGCTCGACGACGACCTCATTGAGGATGCCGATCAGACCATCCCTGCGCAGCCCGCCGTTGTGGCCGCTCCCAGTTCCGAGGGCGCCGCGCCGACCTCCGATTCACGCTGGGGACAGGTCTTCGACATGCTCGACCCTGACGAACCGCACCTCGCGTCGTTCGCTCGTGCCCTTGCCGCTCTCGGTGTCCCCGCGCCGGCCGAGGTCGGATTCGAGCTGGGTGAGCAGGCATGGCAGGCCGAGGTCGCCTGGCCCGATCGGAAGGTGGCAGTCGTCCTAGCGGGGGACGACGATGAGGCGAGAAACCGCGACGCCGCGTTCGCCGCTGCCGGATGGCATGTCCGGGACGTACAGGGCTGGACGCCCGAAGAACTGGCCGAGTTGATCGGAGGAAAGTGATCGTGCAGGGCGAGGCCATCCACGGTGCGGCGACGCTGCGACTCCTGGACAAGGCAGACAAGGAGATCGTCAAACTGCCCAGGGACGTCAAGGGCGCGATCTACGACTTCCACCACAAGTTCCGAAAGAACCCAGCAAACCCCGGCCTGCATTTCAAGCAGTTGAAAGGCCATCCCCGCCTATACTCGGCGCGGGTCAACCAGGAATACCGAGCACTCCTGCTTCATGCGGGAGAATCGGACTACATCCTGGTCGCGGTCAAGCACCGCAAGGACGTGTACGAGAATCTCGACCGCTTCGCGTACCAGATCAACCCGGTCAGCGGCGGAATCGAATTCGTCGACCTTGTCACTGTTGAGGAACGGGTCCAGGACCAAGCCCCCACTAAGACGGCACCCGCGCTCTTCGCCGCCTACACACGGGACCAGCTCATCGAGCTCGGTGTCGCCGAACCACTGCTCCCGCTCGTTGAGAAGATCACCAGTGAAGACGAGCTGCTTGGCCTGGTCGAATACGCGCCACAGCTGACCACGGAAGTGCTTCTCGCACTACACGATGGCAAGACTTTCGACGAGGTCTTGGACCAAGTCACCGCTCCAGTCGCGGTGGTCGAACCGGTGGACGCCGAGGACTACCAGGCAGCGCTCGCCCGACCGGCCACTTTGGTCAACACCGACGATGTCGCCTTGCAGGAGATCCTGGAATCCGACTTCGGACGATGGAAGGTGTTCCTCCACCCCAGCCAGCACAAGGCGGTCAAGCGGGAGTACAGCGGCCCGGCCCGGGTAAGCGGTGGTCCCGGCACGGGAAAGACCATCGTCGCGCTCCACCGAGTGAAGCACCTTGTCGAGCAGCTCGGGCCGGGCGACCGAAAGGATGTCCTGCTCACCACCTTCAACAAGAACCTCGCGGCCGACTTGCGGCAGCGCCTCCTTGACCTAGCCGGCCGCGAGGTGGAAAGACGCGTCGAGATCGTCAACATCGACCGGCTCGCCTCGCAGATCGTGGCCGAGGCTCAGCCTGGTGGCCAGCGCCGCTGGATCGACGACACCAAGGCCATCCAAGAATGGGAGGACATGCTTGTCGAGATCGGCGAGCACCGGTGGGATGCCGAGTTTCTGCACGCCGAATGGGCGCACATCATCCTCGGTCAGACTCTCACCTCCCGCGCCGAGTACTTCCGGGCACGCCGTGCTGGGCGAGGAAAGCCAATCAGCAGAGAGGACAGGGCTGCTATCTGGCAACTGGCCGAACGATACGTCAAACGATTGGACGAGAAAGGCCTCTGGACTTTCCGGCAGGTTGCCGAAAGGGCCGCCCGGCTGGAACAGGAACGTGCACGTTCCGACGCTGCATATGCGGCTGATCAGATCAGCTCCGTAAAGCTGCAGCGTGAGTCGGGCATCTGGCACCGGCCGCGCTACCGGCACATCGTGGTCGATGAGGCCCAGGACCTCGGTGCCGCACATTGGAAGATGCTGAGGGCGATGGTGCCGGAAGGACCCAACGACCTGTTCATCGCAGGCGATACCCACCAGCGCATTTACGGCAACTACGTCTCTCTCGGAAGTCTGGGGATCAACATCCGTGGCCGGTCGACCAAGCTGACCCTCAGCTATCGCACCACTAATGAAATCCTCCGCACCGCCGTACGACTGCTGGGCGAGGAGGAATGGGACGATATCGACGACGGCCGAGACGACCTGACTGGATACCGGTCGGTGTTGCACGGGCTTCAGCCTCAGCTGGAGGCATACCCCGGCTGGGAGGCGGAACTCGACGCCATCGCCGAGCAAGTCCGGGCTTGGAATGATATTGCGCCGTCCTCCATCGCCGTCTGCGTCCCCGAGCGGCACCTCGTCTCCGACGTAGAGAACCGTCTCGGGAAAACGGGCGTCATCGCAGCGATGATCGGCCCCGACGGCCCCAGACTTCACGATGCCGTCCATATCGGGACGATGCATCGGTTCAAGGGCCTGGAATACCAGCGGATGATCATCGCTGGGGTGAGCGAAGGGCTGGTCCCGAGCTACCGAATCGCCCAATACGAAGCCAGCGACCCCCTCCGCTATAGGCGGGAACTTCAACGCGCACGCTCACTGCTCTTCGTAGCAGCCACCCGCGCCCGCGACACCCTGGTGATCTCCTGGCATGGCGAGAAGAGCAGGTTCTTGCCGTGAAAACCATCCAAGGCCGCTACCAGCTGACCAAGCCGATCGGCCGCGGCGGCATGGGAGCAGTCTGGGAGGGCATGGACACACGTCTCAACCGGTCCATCGCGGTCAAACTGATCTACAAACCCGACCTGCTGTCGGAGAACGAAGCAATCCGACGGTTCAACCGCGAAGCCCGAATCACCGCCCGGCTCCGCCATCCCGGTGTACCCGTGCTGTACGACTTCGGTACCGAGGGAACAGACCTGTTCATGGTCATGGAGTACGTCGACGGCCACACGGTGGCCGACTTGATCAGTGAGCACTCCCCACTCCCTATCTCGTGGACGGCATTGATCGGCGCACAAGTCTGCGCCGTCCTCACTGCCGCCCACCGAGTCGGCCTTCTCCATCGCGACATCAAACCCGCCAACCTCGTCGTCTGCCCAAATGGCAGCGTCAAGGTCATCGACTTCGGCATCGCCACCTCGCTCGGCGCCAAGGAGTTCTCCCAAATCACGGAATCCGGGCAGATCCCCGGCACGGCCCGCTACATGGCCCCCGAACTTGTCGATGGAGAGCAAGCCAGCCCAGCCAGCGATCTCTACACAGTGGGATGCCTGCTGTATGAGCTTCTCGCCGGGGCCAGGCCGTTCGCTTCGCGCGATGTCATCGTGGAGATCACACGACATCGCGGCGATGAACCCCCGTCGATTGAGCGTCCCGACCTGCCCACAGGTCTTGAAGCCCTCACCCGACGACTCCTGGCTAAGACACCCGACGGACGCCCAGCCGACGCCGAGGAAACCTTTGTCGAGTTGCTGCCCTTTGCTGGCGACGCTCCCTCCATACCTGGATTGACCCCCCACAACCTGATAGGTGATCCATTCCACATGTATGCCAGAGCCATCCAGGCCCTTCGTACCTGAACGTTAGGAAACACATGCACGACAGCGCCACGGTCGCAGCGGCCGACATCGCACGGTTGGCAGGGGTAGGGCGCGCCGCTGTCAGCAACTGGCGACGCCGTTTCAACGACTTTCCAGTACCCGTCGGCGGTACATCGAGCAACCCGCTCTTCGCACTCTCTCACGTCGAAGAATGGCTACGCCGCCAAGGCAAGATCCAGGAAATCCCCGAGGAAGAACGCGTATGGCAGCAGATCAAGGCCAGTGTCGAAGATCTTCACCTCGGGCACGCAGTAGGCCATGCGGGGGCATTCCTCGTCTTTCTTGACCAGGCGTCTCACTCCTGGAGAAAGCTCGCAAAGAAGCCTGACGAGGAGCTGATTAGCCATCTGACGCAGGAACTCTCCTCTCTGGACATGCCCACAGAGCACGTCTCCGTCCTAGAGGCTCGTCTCCTGCGCGCCATCGCAGACCTGGCGAGCGCCCAAAGCGCCGCCCACATCTTCGACTTCATGTACGAGCGGTACCTGGAGGCGCACTCACGTCGCATCGCAACAGTCTCGACCCATGTGGCCCAGCTGATGGTGGCCTTGGCCGACGCCGCGAACGGAATCGTTTTCGACCCTTCATGCAACCTCGGGTCAGTTCTCATGAATGCCGCTGAAGAGGGCGCCGAAGCTCTCTACGGTCAGGAGCGCGAAAGTCACGCAGCCCAGATCTCGGCAGCTCGACTCCGACTTCATGGCCACCGAGGCCATATCAAGGCAGGTGACGCCGTCCGTCATGACGCCTTCGCCTCCCTACAAGCCGACGCTGTCGCCTGCATCCCGCCCTTCGGAGAACGCAACTGGGGCTATGACGAACTGACCTCCGATGTCCGCTGGCTCTATGGTCTACCGCCGCGCGGTGAACCTGAGCTTCCATGGGTACAACACGGCCTCTATCACCTGAAGCCTGGGCGGCACATGGCCGTCGTCATGCCACCGACCGCAGCCAACCGGCGATCTGGGCGCCGTATCCGAGCTCAGCTGCTGCGGACGGGAACGCTGCGCGCAGTTATTGCGCTGCCCGTCGGCACAGCTCCCGGAGCCCTCAGCGCTCCTCACCTGTGGGTCCTGAGACGGCCGTCGCCTGGAGACCCTGTTGCCTCACACGTCCTGATGCTCGACCTAGCTGACGTTTCCGAAGATCAGCTTACGGGCATCGTCCTCGAACGTTGGCACGCATTCGCAATGGCGACCGATACCAACGTCGAGGGGGCCGTCGCGGTCATCGACCTCCTGGATGATGAAGTTGATCTGACACCCGCCCGGCAAAAGGGGGTCCTGCAGTCGACCTCCGACGAGCGCGACTTCAAATCGCTGCTGAATGAAATGTCTGGTTCAGTCGATCAGTTGCAGCGGGCGGTAACTCGTCTTAGGGCAATCCATGCAACGCACGTGGACATCCCAAAGACCACCGTTGCCGAACAGGTCCGCGCAGGGGCAATCACTATTCTGCAAGCTCCGAAGTCAGACTCCAGGCCGGGCAAGCTGACGCTCCTTACGGTGGCCGATGTCGTCGAGAACAGCTTGCCGAGCGGTCGTATCGCGCCCTTTGCCGGCATGGTGATGCTGGAGGTGGGAGACGTCGTCGTGCCCGCAGGAGGGCGCACGCTGGTCGCCAAGGTCGTGGAGACGGGAGGGGACATTCTTGGTCAAGGGCTCTACGCCTTCCGGGTTGATCGAGAGCGCATCGACCCAGCTTGCCTCGCGGCCTTCCTTCGCCTTGCCGGTGCATCCACGCCCAGCCGTGGCCAATCGGGCACCTCACGAGCCGACATTCGCCGTATTGAAATCCCGCGCCTGCCGTTGGATGAGCAACGACGGATCGGTGAGGCATTCAAGGTTTTGGAGCAGTTCGAGGAAGCGATCCGCCAAGCCTCGTCGCAGGCCGAGACGCTGATGCAGCTGGGGCTCAGAGAGATCATGGGGGCGCAGCTGTAGCCGAATTGACGCCAGTACCGGTTCTCCCCTCCGTGAATCCAGCTCACGTTCTACTTTGAGTACCGTGGCTGTTCTCATCGGATGGGGGCCGTGAGAGCCGCGTGACGATCCACGCCGCGAGACAGGACCGGTACTATGCGCATCAGTCGAGTTCTCATCCGTAACTTTCGCAACTTCGCCCACCTCGAGATCGCGGACTTCCCGCAGGACGCCGTGATCGTGGGCCCGAACGGCATTGGAAAAACGAATCTCCTGCATGCCCTACGGCTCGCGCTCGATCCAGACCTTCCCGATAGCGCACGCAATCTCCGGGCGGAAGACGTCTGTGAGTTCGGCGACGGAACTGTCGCCGACGGGGTCGAGGTACGGGTCGAGATCGACCTAACGGGTTTCAGCGCCGACCCGCGTACACAGGGACTCCTCGACGGCACCATCGTCAACCTGGAGCCGCTGACCGCCAGAATCACCTATATCTGGAGGCCGCGGACGGAGAGCAGCGACAGGCCGCTGACCGTCCGGGACTACATCTTCGACATCGTCGGAGGCCTGGACGACGCAGGCTCCGCGAAACATATCCGGCGAGGCGTGTCCGCCGCAGTCCTGCCTCCCCTGCGGGATGCAGTTGCCGAGCTCTCCCGCCGGAGCTCGCCGCTTCAGGATCTCTTGGACGCCAGACCGCCGGCATCCGACGCGTTGACATCAGCCACAACCACGATCCAGACCGCCATGGACATCCTCGCCGAAGACACTGGTATTACCGGCATCGCGAGCGACCTCAGGACGCGTGTCGCGAACATGGCGGGCCCGCAGCTTGATGTCACTCCTACCCTCGGATTTGCCTCCAGCGACCCGGCGCGCCTGGTTCGGGCGATTCGGCTGTTCGTCGATCCAACACGCACGCGGAGCATCAACGACGCCTCGACGGGGACGGCGAACGTCATCTACCTCACGCTGCTGCTCGAACGGTTGGCCGCTCGGAGAGGCGACAAGGACGACCCGCTTCTGCACTTCGTCCTCTGCGTGGAGGAACCAGAGGCGCATATCCATCCGGTGCTTCAGCGCAAGCTTTTCCGATATCTGCTGGGCATGGACCCGGTCGTCATCGTTACCACGCACAGCCCGCACATCGCTGCTGTCACCTCGCTGAACTCCCTGGTGCTCCTCCGGTCGCAGCTGGACGGCAGCACGGTCGCCGCAACCACGGCCGCTCTTGGCATCACTGATCTGGAACGGGCTGACCTGGAACGTTACCTGACCGTCAGTCGAGCGGAGTTGCTGTTCTGTAAGGCCGCGATCCTCGTGGAAGGTCCCTCCGAGGTGTACCTTATTCCGGCCCTGGCCGCTGCCTTCGGATTCGACCTTGACTCGTACGGGGTAATCGTCGCCAACATCGAAGGCGTCAACTTCGCGCCGTACCGGAAGCTGCTTGGCGCCGCCGCGCTCGACATCCCCCACGTGGTCATCACCGATGGAGACCCATACGACAAGACCGGCAAGTACACGCTCTCAGGCCTGGTCAGAGGTGCGACGCTCAACTCCGGCGTCGCCGACCAAGTCCGCCTTACCGCCGCTGTGAAGTCCATGATCGACGCAGGTGACGACGTCAGCCCCATGTCTCTCCGCCGGGAAATCGCCGACGATGACGTCTTCGTCGGCGAAACGACGCTCGAGACGGACATCATTTCATTGGTAGGCGCCGAAATGATTGCCGCACACGCGGAGCTGCAGAGCTCCCGAAGCCTCGTCGACAAGTTCGGCAACGCCGTCCAGGCGTTCAGGAGCGGCTCGGCAGGTGAGAACGATCGCAAAGAGATCCTCCGGCGGATCGGTGACGTGAGCAAGGGGCGCTTCGCACAACGATTGGCCGCACACGTCGAACGCGCGGCTCTGGACCCCCGCGTCCAGTCGGAGGCGCCGCTGATCGACCAAGGTCCTCATGGCTACCTCCTGGCCGCCATGGACCGTATCTCCTGGCTGGTCCGCGGCCACGGACTCACCTCCGCACCCATCGTGGGTGCCGCTCAGCTCCTGGAGTAAGCGTGACCACCCCGTCATCGCACCTTGCCCATGAGCTGGTCGCGCTCAACGACGAGCAGAAGGAAGCGGTAGCGCATCCCGGCAACCTAGCTGTCCTGGCAGGTCCTGGCTCCGGGAAGACGCGAACCCTCGTCACCAAGATCGCCTGGCTCCTCGAGCGAGGAGAAGTGTCCTCTTGGCAGAGCATCGCCGCCATCACCTACACGCGCCCTGCGGCACGGGAAATCGCCATGCGGCTGCGGCAGCTTGGCATCACGCCCGAGCGGCAACTGGTCTGCAGCACCCTGCACTCCTGGTGCCTCGGAAACATCCTCGGCCCCTATGGTCTGCTGGTCGGTATACCCGCGCCGAGCGCAGGGTCGATCATTGACGAGGGGTCGAACCCCTGGAAGGCGGTGTTGGAGTCCTGTAAGAGCGATCTCGGACTCCATCCAAACAGCTCGGAGCTTACGCGGGCGCGGCGCGTTGCGGCAGCAGGCGAGCACGATGAAGACGTCGCGCACCTCTTTGAGTTCGCGCGGCTCTTCGACGAACGGCTCCTGGCATCCGGTCTCTGGGACTTCGACTTGATCACGGCGGTATCGCTACGAATCCTGCGAGAGCACCCGAATATCTCGAAAATGATCGGCTCCAGGTTTCCGTGGCTTGTCATCGACGAATACCAGGATCTCGGTCCAGTGCTCCACGCACTCGTCGAACATCTCCACGACAAGGAGCAGGTGAAGATCGCTGCGTTCGGTGACCCGGACCAGACTGTGATGGCCTTCGCAGGTGCTCACCCACGGTATCTATGGAGCCTCGCGGTCCGCGACGATTTCCACCACGTCACATTGGAGATCAACTACCGGTGTGGCCAGGCAATCATTGCGGCCAGTCACTTGGCCCTGAACGAATCACGGCCCCATCGGGCGGATGTCCGCCGCCAAGATGCCGGATTCGTTGAGCCGCTTGCCGTCGCAGGCGGTCTCGAAGATCATGCCTATCTGGTTACCCGAAAGATCCATGACCTGGCTGCGGCTGGCAGCGCCTTGCACTCGATCGCCGTTCTGTACCCCAACAGCTTCGTGCGGGCACCGCTTCGAGACGCGCTTGTTGCAGCCGGTATCCCTCACGTGCTCGAGTCGGATGAACGACTGCCCAAGGGTGAGCTGGCTGACTTCATCCGCGACTGCGCGGCGAGAACGGTCCTCGGGCCGCAGCCGTCAGATGCGCGGCTTCACCACATCAATCAGGTGTGCACCGCTTCGGAGCTGGCCTATTCCTACAACAAACTGCGTCGCTCAAGTGATCTGCCCGAGTTCCCAATGAAGGTCGTCAGAGGTCAGCTCACCGACGCGCTCAAGACGCGAGATCCAGATGATCTCCTGGGACCCTGGCTAACCGCTTTGGTAGAGGCTCTCGATCTCCACACGATCGCCGCTGCCAGCCCCATTCGAGACGAGCGTAAAGCGATCCGCGAGTTCTCGGGCGCCGCGGTTGCTCACGCTCTTCGCCTTGGTGATGCAGCGGGCACCGTTCGGGTTGGCAGGGTTACCGTGACGACGTACCACTCTGCGAAGGGCAGGGAGTGGGACTTCGTCCTCCTCCCCGGCCTCGTCGAGGGCGTGATGCCGTACCGCGTGTGGTCTGGGGAGCGCCGGACACATCTTGAACCCACTCCCAACCAGCTCGCCGAGGCGAGGAGGGCCTTCTACGTGGCGCTCACTCGCGCGAAGGTGACCGCACTGCTCTTCTACGGTGAGTATTGGGAAACCTCGTGGGGTGCGCGGAACGCCTACGGTGTGTCCAGCATCGTCGGCGACATGCTCCGTCGGCTGGAGGCTAAGGAAATTCGGGAAACCTCGCGACCTGCGTGACGAGTAGATCTCACTTGGCGTTGATTGTCGAGGCCCTCGGCGATACCTGAGAGGTGGAGGTCTGGCTGGGAGAGGCCACCGTGACACGCGCCCAGAGTTGAGAGAACCTGCCGCACTCGTTGCGCTGCTACAACATCGCGGCGTCAGGTGGCCGGAGGTCGGACTGGCTGTCCTGGAGAGGGGAAGTGCGGTGACTGTGCTCGCCGACAGACTGCGCACTCAGGAACCCCTCTTCCCCGAGGCCGATCTGCTGGAGTCGGCGATTGCGGCGGCCGCGCTTGAGGTGCAGCGATGGCAGGAGGCCGGCCTTGGAGTTCATACGTGCGTCGACGAGGCCTATCCGAGTCAGCTGCGCGGTATTCATCAGGTGCCGCCGATCCTGTTCTCTTGCGGGAGACTCCTCGCCGATCGACGCGCCATCGCAGTCGTGGGGCCCGGCAGGCCAGCGAGGGCGGGCTGCGAATCGCCGCGGCGGTGGCGCGGGAACTCGCCGTCAACGGCGTGACCGTGATCAGCGGCCTGGCGAAGGGGATCGACGCGGCGGTCCACTGCTCGGCGCTGGAGGCGGGCGGGCGGACCGTGGCAGTCGTAGGCACCGGGATCAACCAGTTCTACCCGGCGGAGAACCGGCGCCTGCAGGAGCGGATCGGCCATGAGGGGCTGGTGCTCAGCCAGTTCTGGCCCGACGCGCCGCCGAACCGGAAGAACTTCCCGCTGCGGAACGCCGTGATGAGCGGCTATGCAGCGGCCACCGTGGTGGTGGAGGCATCTTGGAGGAGCGGCGCATGCGTCCAGGCGCGGCTGGCACTCGAGCACGGGCGCCCGGTCATCCTCCTGGATCGACTGCTCGAGCATGAGTGGGCGCGTGAGTTTGCCAAGAAGCCTGGTGTGCACGTGGTGTCGAGTATGAGCGAGTTGCTCGTGGTCGCGGAGGACGTGATCGAGCAGCTCAACGCAGGCCCCGAGTCACTTCCGGAGATCCTCGATCTCGCGTGGGGTGGCTGATTCGGGCTTGCAAATGGGGTGTTGCCCAGCAAGCTGTCGCGTGACCGTGAAGTCGATGTAGGTCATCGGCTACCTCCGACGAAGTTCCGCCAATCCGGGATCGGCGTGGGCCTCGGAACCGGCCCGCGAAGCGTGCTCAGGACGCCCGTGATTTACGGACATCTATTTCGGACGGATGCTCGGTGGGTGCTCGGACGGCAAATGCCGGGCGCGGACGGGTGCGGACGGCCCCGGACGGACACTGGCGGAGGCGTGGACAAACCAGACCGTGGATGGACCTCCAGGCACCCAGCCGGACGCCGAAATTCCAAGATCCGCTGACTCTTAATCAGCGGGTACTCCTCAGCTGAAAGCGTTCTACTATCGTCAGCTCCCGGCATGCGAGCACATTGGGGCTTAGGTGCATATTTGGGCTGGACCCCGCCGGGGGCACTTATCTGACCAGACGTTTTCTGTTCTGACCTGCACCTATTGGTGTCCGCCGACAGGAACCGATGACAGGGCAGAGGCAGCCGAAGGTAGTCATATGCAGCCGTAGGCCAGTGATCGCGATACATTCCCGATATGATCTTGATGGTGTTTCCGCAGGTCGCTCCACTGAATCGCTAGGGTGACGCAACGTGCAGCAACTGGCGCTCTTCGATCTCGACAACACCCTCATCGATCTGGACGCCGCTTTCCACGTGTGGGTCCAGGAGTTCACCGAGAAGCACGGCCTGGGCCGCAAGGGCGCCGAGTGGCTTATCTCCCTCGATCGCAACGGCCTCCCCCACCGGGAGCTCTTCTTCGCCAAGGTCCGCGACCGCTTCAAGCTCCCCATCCCGGCACTCACACTGTGGGCCGGCTATCGCCAGCGCATGCCTCAGCTCGTCCGATGCCGTCCCGAGGTGAAGGAGGGTCTGACGAGGCTACGCACAGCCGGATGGCGAGTCGGGATCATCACCAACGGAACCGCGGACAACCAGCAAGGCAAGATCGAGCAGACTGGGCTCGTGGATCTCGTCGACGGATACGCCCTGTCCGGCATCGAGGGAGTCCGCAAGCCCGACCCGCAGCTCTTCGAGATTGCTGCACGTCGATGCGGGCTGTCACTCAAGGATGGCGGATGGATGATCGGCGACAGCCCGGAAGCAGACATCGAGGGTGGACGGGCCGCTGGCCTCCAGACGATCTGGATCGATCGACGCAGCCGGATTAGGCAGAGCAAACCGGCCGATCACGTGGTCGCGGATGTGCTCGACGCCATGGCGATCCTGGCATGCGAGAAGGGCCCCAATCGTCGACCGGGGCCCCGAGATTTCGAACGCTCGGCTACTCGTCGAGCGCACCGTTGATCTTGTTGTTGATCGTGGCGCGCTGCCCATCGAGGCACTTGGCGTAGGTCTGGTGGAGGACCTCCACGCTGTTGCCCTCACGCAATGCGACCTCAGGTGCAGGAACGCCAGCGTTCAACCACAGGGACAGTGCGGCATGGCGCAGGTCGTACGGCCTGGCAGCCAATGGTGACTCCACCTGCACCTGTGTGAAGGCAAGCGCCCGAGCTTCCCTCCAGACATATGAGTGGGCAGAACTGGAGTAGGTGCCCTCCTTCGAGGTACGAAACAGCCTGCCATCGGCAGCCGTGCCGTACGTCTTAATGTGTTCCTTAAGGATCTCCATCAGTACAGGAGGGATGGGGATCTCGCGCGTCTCCTTCTTCGCTCGGTGCTTGAGGCTTCGAGACTCGTGGGTGTCCCCCGAGTTGGTCCAGCGCTTCGTCGCTTGGGGTCGTGCCTTCTCCAGCGTGATCAGCCCCCAACCGGCATCTGGTAGCGAGCAGTTCAGCTCACACAGGTCGGCGGCCTCCTCCGGTCGCAGGGCCGCGTAGTACATGCAGGCGAACATGGCGCGCAGTCGGGGGCCGCGAGTTCGGCCAACTTTGGGGACTGCGTCCAGGAGCTGCCTCGCCTGCGTGGGGTTCACGACGGTTCGCGGGTCGACCACGTTCACGGCCTTCGGTGGAGTCCACTTGATTTCATCGAGCGGGTTCTTCGTGAACACTTCCTGCTCCACCGCATGCTCAAGGAGATGGTGGAAGACCGCGCGCTTGCGTCGGATGGTGTTCGCCGCAGCGTCGACGCCGGCGAAGGTGATCGAGATGGCGTCCAGGCCGCGGCGAAGGACCCGGGCTTGAGCCAGATCAGCCATCGGCAACGATGCCTTCTCCAACCATCTGAGTGATACCAGCTTGTCATCATCGAGCACTGCACGCCGGGCCTCAGGGAGGAGCGTGTGCGTACGCAGGACCGTACGAATGGCGTCGCTGTGGGGTTCACCCGGGAGATCTTCCACGAGCGCTGGAATCAGCGACAAGAGCGCGTAAACCACTGTCTCGCGAGTCCGAGGAGCCATCCCTCGCCAGCGACTCACGACATAGGACTGCGCGAACTCTACGAGAGAACAGCCCTGCTGGCTCAGGCTCCCGCGCGGACATCGAGGCGGGTAGGCAGGTTGTCATGTCGAAGGGCTCGCCAACCTTGGCTGCTTGCCTCAGGTCTGAAAGGAAGCTCTCCGCGAGACCCTTGGTACGGAAGCTCCTGGACTTGGGCTTTCGAGCGACGGTTGCGTCCACGGAAGTGGTGTACGAGTTTGACCTGGTCAACAGGTGTGGCGTCGTGAAATGAGAACGGCCATCGCGTGATCCTTCGTAGCAAC